>JAKAWF010000408.1 GCA_021817025.1 bacterium | reverse complement strand
CTGACGGGCCAGATGTCCACCGAGGCGGAATTCCCCGTCCCCAGTTCCGAAATCCATCAGGTAGTGCAATGGCTGTGCAACGCCCGCGGCGCGGTGATGACCTTCTGCGCTACCGCAGCCAGGAGGGCGACTTCGAGGTAGAGGTTTCGCACACCCTGAACAAGTGGTGCGTTTCGGTACTGCGCCTGGCTGACTCCAGCATCGTGGCCCAGGACTTCTACCCCGAGCGTTGGAAGGCGATGGCGCGGGCCCAGGACTTCCTGCGGATCCTGAACATGCGCAATCGGCCCGGTCACGAGGAGGGCGGGGATGAGCACGCGGTGGGGCCGGCCGGTCCCCGGGGACCGGGTCTCTGAGCAAGCCTGACGGGGTCGGCGTCGCGCTGGCGACGCCCCCCGCAATTCCTGCGGACCACGCTGTCGCCGATCCCCACGCCCACACCCTGGCCAGCGACGGGATGGTGAGCGCCACCGAGTTGGTGCGGGCCGCCGCCGCCGCCGGGGTGAGCGTGCTGGCGGTGACCGACCACGACACCTTCAGCGCGATTTCGGAGGCCAGGGACGCCGGCCTCGAGTTGGGGGTGGACGTGGTGGCCGGGGAGGAGGTCACCACCGAGGCACCCGCCCGGGTCCACGTCCTGGGCCTCTTCCTGCAGGGGCCGGTGCGGATGGGGATGACCGTCGTCGACACGGTCAGGGCGATCCATGACCAGGGCGGGTTGGCAGTCCTCGCCCACCCCTTCATGCCCACCTACTTCGCCTCGATCACCCCCAGCGCGCTGCGCCGCCTGATCTCGCAGCAGCCGGTGGACGGCATCGAGGTGCGGCACACCGCGGTCACCACCGCCTCGCGGGTGCGCCAGCTGGACTCCTTCTACCAGCTGCACCAGGATCGGCTGGGGGCGGCGATCGGCTCCAGCGACAGCCACTTCGGAGAGCGCGACCTGGCCCGCACCGTGACCGTCTTCCCCGGCCGCACCGCCGCCGACCTGCGTCAGGCCATGGTGGCCCGTCAGACTATCCCTCTGGAGAAGTACCGCCAGCCTCCGGGCCCGGCGCTGGGGACCCGGCTGCAGCAGCAGGCCCGAAGCATGGGCTGGCTGGCCTGGCAGCGCTGGCGCGGCAACATCGGACGCGAGGGGGCCTGAGCAAGTTTGAACTGGAATTTCATGCGGCAGGAGTGGGGTGCGGTCGCCTTCGTGGGCACCGTGGTGGTGGGCGGCCTGGTGGTTCTGTTGGTCCTGGTCCTGAAGTCAGCCACAGCCTCACCACTGCCCCCACCGCCCCCCTGCCCTCGGGAGACCCCGATCGTGATCCGCGCCACCCCCACCCCGGCGCCGGGCGTCAGCGCCTCCCCGAGTGCGTCGGTGGTGATTCCCAGCGTCCCGTTCGGCTGCCCGACCCCGGTGGTGCAGGTGGTGACGCCGACACCGAGTCCCACCGCCAAGAAGTCAGCGTCGCCCACGGCCAAGGCAACCGCCTCGCCGACCGCCACCAAGTCACCGGCCGCGTCCGCCACGCCGTAGCCGAAAGGCCGAACTCGGTCAGAGTTCGGCCAGGGCGCGGATTCCGTTGTCGGCCACGATCTGTCCCACCGGCACCGAGAGGTCGATCTCGGGGATGTGCTCGGACGCGATCCTGACCGAGATCCAGGAGTTGAGGCGCAGCCCCGCCACCCGCACGCAGTCGCGCAGGAACGGGAAGGCGAGCGGCACCATCTGGTTGATGAGCCGGTTGCGCACCGCCTGCACCGGATCCATCGCCGGCTGGTTCAGGCTCTGGTCCCGGAAGGCCATCACGATGACCTCGTCGCTGAGGCTGATCGGATCCGTCCAGCTGTAGGCCTCTCCGGCGGCGCGACAGTCCACGAAGCGATCCCGCTGGGGAAAGAGCCGGAGCTGCTGGATCAGGCGCCCGATCAGGCCGGCCTCACCCTCCACGAAGAAGGGGACGTCGGCGACATCGTCCCGGTCCAGGTCCAGCGCGTAGCGGACGCTGAACCCGACTGTCTCGACTCCGAAGAAGGGAGCCGGGACCTTGATCCAGAGATCGGGCGAGATGGCCACGCTTTGGGTCCCCAGGATAGCGCAAGCGACCGGCCGGCGGCTAGCCCGCCAGCCCGGGCGGCCGCAGGTGCTCCTTCCAGAGGGCCTCGACCTGAGCGCGCGTGACGGCCAGGCTGCCGCCGTTGTCGACCACCCAGGTCGCCCGTCGGCGCTTTTGCTCAAGGTCCATCTGGGAGGCGATTCGGGCCCTGGCGGCGGCCTCGCCCAGATGGGACCTGGCGATCAGGCGGCGCAGCTGGGAGGCCGGGTCGAGATAGACCAGGATCGAGGTCGGGAACTCAGCGTCGCGGCCGGTCTCGAAGAGCAGGGGTATCTCGTAGACCACCACCTCGGCGCCCCCGGCCGTCGCCTGTTCGATCCGCTCTCGGCTCAGGGCCGCCACCTGGGGATGGACGATCGCCTCCAGCCGCCGGCGGGCCTCGGGATCGGTGAAGACGATGGCCCCCAGGCTCTCCCGGTCCAGCGAGCCGTCAGGGTGCAGAACGCCAGGGCCGAAGGCGGCGGCCACCCGGGCCAGCCCCGGAGTCCCGGGCGCCACCGTGGCGCGGGCCAGCTCGTCCGAGTCCACCACGGCCGCCCCCAGGCCGGCCAGCATCCCGGCGACGGTGGACTTGCCGCTGGCGATCCCGCCGGTGAGCGCGACCACGGGCGCCCTCGCAGCCAAGTTAGCGGCGGTCATTCCGGGCGTCAGGGCGTCCGGACCGCCCGGGGTTCGGACGGGGCCTTCGGTCGCACGAAGCACTTCTGCGCCTCGAGAAGCCGCTCCAACCTGGTGCCGGGAGTGTGGACCCTCACCCCGGCGCGGGCTGGGACGCCGAACTCCCAGCCCTGGCCGTAGAGGCGGCGGACCTCGGCCAGGTCGGTGACCGTGACCACCGCGCTGCCGTCGGTCATCTGCAGGCTGGCAAGCCGGCTGCCGGGGTATCCGAGCGCCACCACCCCGCCGGTATCGAGCAGGAACTCCAGCTCCGCCAGAGGCGGCTCGCCGAAGGGAGGGGGGCCGGCAGCCTCCACCAGATCCAGGAGGGAGGGGGCCTGCCCCTCCTTCACCTGCGCACGGACCTCGCGCCGGCGTGCCAGTTGGGCCTGACGCTCGCGCCGGCGCCGCTCGGTGGCGACCGCCGCCTGCCGTTGGGCGAGCTCGCCGAGCCGCTCCTGGATGGGCGCCATCTCACGGCGCAACTCCCGTTCCAGGCCCTCCAGGCGGGCCCCCAGCTCCGCCAGCTCCGGCTCGGACATGGCGGCCAGCTCCGCCGGATCCACTGCGGATGAGGCTGGCTCGGGAGGTTGCACTCTGGTAGCGTCTCAGAACAGCTAAGCGATCCTGAGCGATGGCGTGCCTTCACGTCCAGGTCCCCAGTCCCCGTAGGGACGGACTGGAGAGGCGTAGACGTTCCGGTGGAAGCCACGGCCCAGAG
>JAKAWF010000407.1 GCA_021817025.1 bacterium | reverse complement strand
ATGATTCCCCGGTGCCGCAGATCGCGGTCGTGTCTTCTACATTGCTCTCCTGCAGCACCTGGTGGATGACGTTCGCGTAGAAGTAGCCTCCGCCAAGTGGGGTCCCAGGGCCGATGGAGCCCACGAACTGCCCGTCGGTCGAGGTGGCCGAGATCTCGAAGCCCGAGACTGTGGACGATCGCGTGCTTGCCAGTACCCCGGCGCTGCTGACCGCAACTGCCGCCACCGCGACGCTCGCCCAGATCGTCCACCGCAGCCTGGCATCCATCCCACCACCTCCTGTGGTCCAGCATCTCCTGAGGTCCGAGGTGGGTCGGGCGTCGGCCGCTTCCCTCGGCCCGAGGGTGGTGGGAGCCTAGCACCACCCCGATCCACCGTCAAGGTGGGTGCCCGCGGTTGTTGGCGTTTAGCGATTCGGCTAGGCCATGAAGGACAGGGTCACCTCGAGTCCGGGTGACCAGAGGCGAGGACGGGCGCTGATCCAGCTGGATGCCGTGGTGCTCAGTCCGGAGCGGGCGAGTCCGCCAGCAGCACCTGACCGAGATGCTCGCCCCGCAACCAGGCGGCGGGGCCCGTGGGTCGGTGGCGCGCAGGTGGGCGGGTTCAGGGAGCCGCGTTCCGACTCGGAGCAGATGAGGAGATCGCCCCCAACTCCGTTGCTGCCCACGCCTGCCATGGAACTCGGGATCTTCGCACCGGCGAAATGTTCGCCGGTGATGCTGGCCCCGCGGAGATCGCTGGGTGCAGGCGCGCGCCCGCAAAATTCAGCTCCTCGAGCCGCGGCGACGGTTCCCTGCCCCCGAGGGTGTCAGGCGTTGCGCCTCGGCCCCAGAGCCCGATCAGAGCTGGCCGGATCCTACTGTGGTGCCAGAGGGCCTCACTCTTGGTGAACTGTATCTTTCCTCCCGTCGGCGGCGCGGGCGCCGCCGACGGCTCCCAGCCGGAAGTCGCCGGGATGATCCCAACCGGCCACTTCCCGCCGATCTGCGCCCCACGAATAAAGTGGCATCGTGGATCGCGGTTTCAACGCACCCGGAGGTCGGGGTGATTCGTCCTGGAACTACACGGGACATGGCCCCGGCCAGTTGCCAGCCGCTTCCGGCGGCAGTGGTCACCCCGCCGATTCCCGCACCTCCGAGCGGGTGTCCGGGCAGGCCGGCCGCGTGATGTCCGCCGGGGGCCCTCCATCTGCTTGGAGCCGGCGGCCGCGCCCGGGCCGGATCGTGGCAGGGGCGCTGGCCATGGGTGGTCTGCTGGCGGGATGTGCCACCAGCCCCGGCCCGTCCGGCCCCAGCAACCGGCCCCGAAGCCCTGTGACACAGACTCCAACTCAATCACCCTCCCCCTCCGCTGGACCTGTGGGATGGAGCCTCGCACGTCTCGCCAGCCAGGTGCTGGTGGTGCCAGCGCCGGCCGAGGACGTGTCCGCAGTCTCGGCAGAGGTTCAGTTGGGGGTGGGCGGGATCATCCTGTACGGATCCAACGGCCCCAGCAATCTAGCCCAGCAGCTGGCCGACCTGGAGGCGCTCGCCCCGGCCGGCGAGGTGCTCACTGTCATGACCGACGAGGAGGGCGGCGCCGTCCAGCGGCTGAGCAACCTGGTTGGGCCGCTGCCCTCAGCTCGGCAGATGGCTGCCACCATGTCGCCGCAGCAGATCCGGCAACTCGGTCTCTCCACTGGGGAGCGCCTCCGGTCCGCAGGAGTGACCGTCGATCTGGCTCCTGTTCTGGATCTGGATGGGGGTACCGGGCCGAGCGCCACCGACCCCGATGGCACCAGGTCATTCAGCACCAGCGCGTCCACTGCCGCAGCCGATGGCATCGCCTTCGCCAAAGGGCTGATCGCCGCAGGCGTGACCCCGGTGGTCAAGCACTTCCCAGGGTTGGGGTCCTCCGCCGGCAACACCGACAGCGCGCCGGCCACCACCCTTCCCTATGCCCAGCTGAAGACAGCTGGCCTGCTCCCGTTCGCCTGGGCGGTGAGCCAGGGACTGCCGGCCGTCATGGTCGCCAACGCGTCGGTACCGGGCCTGACCAACCGTCCGGCCAGCATCTCCAGCGCCGTGATCCAGGGAGTGCTCCGCCAGCAACTCCACTTCCAGGGCCTCGTCATGACGGACTCCCTCTCCGCGGGGGCGCTCAGCGGGGCGGGGTACTCGGTTCCCCAGGCTGCGGTGGCGGCGCTCCGAGCGGGTGCTGATCTGCTGCTGTTCAACGCTACCTCCGCTCAACTCAGTACTGTGACCGCCGCCACCATCGCTGCCATCGTGGCCGCGGTGCAGGCCGGGAGTCTGCCCCGGAGCGAGCTGGTGGCGGCGGTTGCGCAGGTGCTGACCTTCAAGAGCCTCTCACAGCCCCAGCCGGCGACCGCGGGCGCCAGAGGCACGCAGCTCAGGCTGGACGGCCTGGAGCCACGCGTCGGCGCCGGCCATTCCTAGGACAGCGGGGTCGCCACCTCGGAGGCCGAGAGAGGCGCTGGTCGGGGAACCGGGCGAGCCGGCGTACCGGCATCAGCCGCTGCACTCAGCCCCCGGGGCGAGGATCGCGGGGGACGGGCTCTCAGCTCCCTGTGGCCTGGGTGCAGCGGGCTCATGGGGCTTGAGCGGCCCTTCCGAGCAGAGCTAACTGGTCTCAGCCGGTCGACGGGTAGTTGGGAGAGCCCAGGGGTTAATGATTTGTAGTTCGCTCGCCGCAGCTGAGGAGCCGAGATGATTTTGGTCAGGACTGCCGCGCATAGGGTGCCCAGGGTTCTCTGCTGGGGCGCCACTGTTGCGGCCGCTCTGGCCATCCTCACCGCTTCACCCGCGCTGGCGGCCAAGCCGAGCCATGGCGGTGGAGGCGGTGGGAGTTCGAGCACCACCGGCAACGACGTCTCCTATCCTCAGTGCGGCGCAAGCCTGCCATCGGGACAGGCGTTCGGGATCGTTGGGGTCAACGACGGCTTGGCCAACATCCTCAATCCCTGCCTGGGCCCGTCTTCGAGCTACCCGAGTTACGCCCAGAGCGAGCTGTACTGGGCGGTGGCCGACTCCACCGGGACTCCTTCGCAGGCCAAGGCCAGCCTCTACGTCAACACCGCCGACCCGGGTAACGGCGTCTCCGACTGGCCGACCAGCAGCAGCTCGGAGGACCCTTACGGAACGTGCACCGCCACCGGCACCCCGTCCGTGGGCGAGGAGACCACCGCCTGCGCCTGGCAGTACGGGTACAACAAGCTGGCCCAGGACATGCGATGGCTGACGAGCGCGGCCCTCGCCATAAATGGCCAGGAGGGCACTGTCCAGGTGCCGAGTTCGCCCGCGGACTACCCCTGGTGGCTGGACGTCGAGACCGCCAACAGCTGGCAGTCGGGCGCATCCGGGCTAAAGATGAACGTCGCCGACCTACAGGGGATGGTGGCCGCCCTGGCAGACGCAGGGGTCGCCAAGGTGGGCGTCTACTCCACCTCCTACCAGTGGGGCCAGGTCACCGGCGGCTCGACTTA
>JAKAWF010000406.1 GCA_021817025.1 bacterium | reverse complement strand
AGCCGCTCGGTATTCTGCCGGATGACTGCCTGGGCGCCGGCCAGGATGGCCTTGGTGCTCCGGTAGTTCTGCTCCAGCGGGATCGTGATGGCGTCCGGATAGTCACTCTTGAAGTCGAGGATGTTCCGAATGTCCGCTCCCCGGAAGCCATAGATCGACTGATCGGGATCCCCGACCACGGTCAGGTGCCGGTGCCGATCGGCCAGGGCCCGCAGCATCAGGTACTGCGCTTGGTTGGTGTCCTGATATTCGTCGACCAGGACGTGCTCGAACCGGCTCTGGTAGTGTCCCCTGGCCTCTGCGGACTCCTGGAGCAGTTCGACGGCCCGCAGCAGCAGATCGTCGAAATCCAACGCTCTTGCCTCGTGCAGTCTCAACTCATACTTGGGGTAGATAAGGGCAACGCAGGTCTGAACGTATCCACTGGCCTCAGCCGCGTACCTCTCGACGCCGACCATGGCGTTCTTGGCGCGCGAGATCTCCGCGGCGGCTGCCGCTGCGCTCACCCGCTTCTCGCTGATAGAGAGGGACTTCATCGCCTCCCGAAGAAGGGCCTTGCGGTCAACCTCGTCGTAGATCACAAAGTCTCTGGGCACTCCGATCAAAGGGCCCCGCTCGCGCAGTAGGCGGGCGCTGGCGGCATGGAACGTACCCATCCACATGCCCCGGACCTCCCCGCCCATTAGGGTCTCGACCCGCTCCCGCATGACCTTGGCCGCCTTGTTGGTGAATGTGATCGCGAGAACCCTGTCGGCCTGAGCGCGGCCAGTGGCGATCAGGTAAGCCACCCTCCGAGTCAGCACCCTAGTCTTGCCCGACCCGGCTCCGGCGAGCACAAGCACCGGACAGTCCGGAGCAACCACCGCCTCGCGCTGCGCGGGATTAAGTCCCTCCAAGAGCCTCTCCGCCCCCCGTCCGACCGGCGCCTCCGCCGTAGTGCTCTGGCCCATGCCCAGAAGATATGCCAAGATCAGTCTCCCAAAAACGGCCACGCCCAGGGCCGGAACGGTCGGCCCAACTCTCCCGAGGGGGGGGTGGGTCGGCCGCTCTGCACCCAAGCGGTTCCTGGGCCTAGGCCGCGATCCGCACCGGCATGATCACGTACTTGTAGGAGTCATCCTCGGGGATTCGCACGAGTCCCGGACTTACCGAACCGTTGAAGCACAATTCGATCTCCGGGGAGGTCACCAAGCTCAGCACGTCTGTGAGGTAGTGCCCATTGAAAGCGATGACCGCGGCCTCGCCCTCGATGGAAACCTTCACTGCAGCCACCCCATCGCCCACCTCGTTCGTGTTCGCCGAGAGAGTCATCTCGCCGTCGGCGGCGTTCAGCTTCAGAACGTTGGCCGCGTCACGGGCAAAGATCGAGACGGTCTTCGCGGTGGCCCGCAGGTCAGCGGTATTGGCCTTCACGACCGTCCCGCTGGTTGTCGGCACCACCTTCTCGTAGGCGGGGTAGGCCCCTGCAATCAAGCTCGCCGTCACGTCGTAGGAGCCGACCTCGAAGCGCACCTTCGACCTGGACACATTCACGCCCACTGACACCTGAGCTCCGCTCCCGGCCAGAGGCTTGAGAAGCTTTGACACCTCCAAGAGGGCCTTTACGGGCACGATCACCTGGAACGGTTCCCAGTCGCCCCGCCCTTGCTCGCCGAGCGCAACAACGCTCACAGCCAGCCGATGACCGTCCGTGGCCACGAAGGTGACGCTTGACGCCACAAAGGCGGCCATGACGCCCGTGTATGCGGGCCGCGACTCGTCCCCACTCGTAGCGATCACGGTCCTGTCAATGGCCTGCAGAAGAGCGTCACCATCGAGCTCCACAGTGTCGCCATCGGCGACGCTCGGGGGGGGCGGGAACTCGTCGGCGTCCATGCCCTTGATGTGGGCATCGAACCGGCCCGATTGAATGTGCATGGCACGCGTCTCGAGGTCCCCCTCACAGACGATCTCTCCACCCGAGAGGGAGTGAACGAAGTCGCCTAGCAGCTTGGCGGGGAGTGCGATCCGCCCCGGGCTTTCCACGCTCGCCGCGACCGAATGATGGATCGTAAGATCCAACGATGTCGCCGTCAGGTCCACTTCGCCGTCCTGCGCTTCGATCAGCACATTCGACAGGATCGGAAGAGTGCTCCGAACTGAGACTGCCCGTCCCACCGCTGACAATCCTCCGCCGATCGCGTCCGCCGAGAGAGTGAACTTCATCTAGGCGCCTCCTAACGATTGGGATGGCCAGTTAACGCTGCCATCCGGGTCACTGATAGCAGCGTATGTCACGTGCTAAGTTCAGTAATGCCGCTCTGGCCGACCTAATGCGAGGCCTTACCACCAGATCAACGGTCCGATGCGCTCGTCCGCGCCTGCTGGCGCATTGCTCTGCAGCTCCAGGACGGTCCAGAGCCGCGCCCCAGCCCCCCAGAGCCGTCTTCGCCCGGGGGCTGGTCGAGCTCGCTCGGGTAGCATCTGCCGTCAAGGGGCACCTCGCACTTCACGAGGCGACCTTCAAAGAGGCGAGCCCACTACCACTCGCCCCTGGCCGCCGAAGCGGCTCTACCCCGAGTCTCTCAAGCTCCGCTACAGTGCGCCGGATGATCCCCACCGCCGCCTCGGCCCGTATCGCCTCCACATTCAGTGGGACCAACACTTTGCTAGTGCGCGCCTCGGCCCGAAGCCGCTCCTGGATCCGCACAGCCGCCGCGGCCAGCAAGCGCCGGCGGAGCCCCGCATCCAGATACCGGTCGTACCGACTGTGGCAGCCAACCGTGCGGCTCATGATGTTGTCTGCACACAGGGCCGTGGTCAGCTCAGACGAGTTCGCCCAAACTCCAAGGCAGGACCCCGAACCCGGCCGGCCCGCCACGTGGGCCCACTGAAGGGTCACGTCCGCTGCGCCGCACCCCTCGCACTTCATGCCCCGAAGGGGATCCGTCAGCACCTTGTGAAAGGCGATCCGCCGATCTGCGGCATTGCGCGTGGCCCTGGGGCCGAGAGTGCGCTTGGGGGGGGTGTACTTCATAGGGCGAGACTACCCCTATGTGCCCGGGCAAGAAATACTTCCGCAATTGCGGCGAGGGAGCCCGCGCAAGTCATCGTTGGCTCTCTCCCCTGGCGCTCTTCCGTCTGGAGGCGCTAATCTTCGCGCGAACCTCTGACCGCCGAGAGATTGGATCAGCAAGCATTCGCTGGCTCCGTAATGACCGAAGGCACCCGGCACCACATGTCTTGGGAGCTTCCGTATTGCTTGACGCAACAGTCTCAGTGCCACATATCACACACTGACCATGCCTCCTGCCGCCCCGCGCAGCAGAAATCTTGGCCCGAGCCTCATCGCTATGGTGACGTCCAGTTTGTCGAATGACATTGAACTTACCTACGCAGCCAATGGAACAGAACTTCTTACTGGACGATCGAATCGTCTCGAACGACTGTCCACATTGCTCGCAGACCCGTGTCGCTACCGAGCCCTCATGCTTATGTCTCCCGGCC
>JAKAWF010000405.1 GCA_021817025.1 bacterium | reverse complement strand
GACGCCGGAGCGCGTCGCCCTGGTGGTGGTGGAGCCGATCCAGGGCGAAGGGGGTTATGTCATCCCGCCGGATGAGTTCCTGGGCTGGCTGCACGGCCTGTGTCGCCGCCATGGGATTCTGCTCGCGGTGGACGAGGTGCAGTCGGGGATGGGGCGCACGGGGCGGATGTTCGCCTACCAACACGCGGGTGTCGAACCGGACCTGGTGATCCTGGGCAAGGCGCTCGGCGGCGGGCTGCCGCTTTCGGCGCTGGCGGCGCCGGCGCGGCTGTCCGAGCTGTGGTCTGCAGGCGCCCACGGAACGACCTTTGGCGGGAACCCCCTCTCCTGTGCGGCGGGGCTGGCGACCCTTGAGGTGATCCGCGAGGAGCGGCTGATGGAGGCGGCCCAGCGGCTCGGCTCCCATGCCATCCAGCGCCTCTCCCCGCTTCTCGATCACCCCGAGGTTTTGCAGGTCCGAGGCCGCGGCCTGATGGTCGCGGTCGAGTTCCAGGGGGAGCGCGCGGGTCAGCTGGCTCATCAGGTGGTGGCGCAGGCGCTCCGCGCCGGGATGCTGCTGCACACCGCCGGGGTCCAGCACGAGGTGATCCGGCTCATGCCCCCGCTCAACATCGCGGCCGACCTGTGGGACTCCGCCCTCGGCGAGCTGGTTTCCATTGCGGGGCAGGCGTGCTCCACGAAAGCCCCCGCCACCGCATGAGCGCTGAGCGGACCCTGGGCCGACTCCCAGCGCCGGGGACCACCCGTGGCGCTTGAGCCGTTCCGCAACGAGCCGTTTCTCGACTTCGCGACCCCGGAGGAGCACACCCGCACGTCGGCGGCGATCTCCGAGGTGCGAGACGCCCTCGGGGCGGAGTATCCCCTGCGCATCGGTTTGGCACGGCTGAGCGGGCCAACGATCTTCGAGTCATGCGACCCCGGCGAACCCGCCCGCGTGGTCGGACGAGTTCACATGGCCAGCCGCGAGCAGGCGCACATGGCAGTGACCGCGGCGGCCGATGCCTTTCCGGGCTGGGCCGGGGTGAGCGCGTGGGAGCGGGCGGCCCTGCTGCTGCGGGCTGGCGACCTGCTCCGCCAACGCAGGCGCGAGCTGCTGGGCTGGGTCGCGTACGAGGTCGGCAAGAACTGGGACCAGGCCGACGGGGAGATCGCAGAGGCGATAGACCACTTCGAATGGAACGCCCGTCAACTTCTGGAATGGGATAGGGGTCGCGAGATCACGCCACTCCGGAGTGAGATCAACCGGTACCGCTACCTCCCGCTGGGGGTCGGGGTCGTGATCTCGCCCTGGAACTTCCCCACCACGCTGCCTCTGGGGATGACGGTGGCCGCCATCGCCGCGGGCAACACCGTCGTCGTCAAGCCGGCGGAGGAGGCTTCCGTGATCGCCCACCAGCTCTTCTCGGTGTTCGACGAGGCCGGCTTTCCCCCAGGGGTGGTCAACCTGGTGCCCGGTGCCGGCGCCGAGATTGGTGACGCGCTGGTGCGCGATCCTGACATCCGTTTCGTGGCATTCGTGGGGTCTCGGCAGGTGGGGACCGAAATCCACAGGCAGGCTGCCGGGCTGGCTCCTGGGCAGCGCCAGCTCAAGCGCGTGATGACCGAGATGGGGGGTAAGAACGCCACCATCATCACCGCGGCCGCGGACATCGCGTGGGCGGCGCGCGAATTGGTCGCCTCCGCGATTGGGTACCAGGGACAGAAGTGCTCGGCGACGTCCCGGCTGGTCGTGCTCGACGAGGTCCACGACCAGGTGGTGGACGCGGTGCTGGCGGAGATCGCGCGCGTCAGCGCCGACACGGGCCACGCCGCGGAGAACCACGCGTACGGTCCCCTCATCACCCAGGCGGCGCTGGACAAGATTTTGCGATACGTCGGGGCGGCGGATCGGTGGGGGCGGCTGTTGCGGACCGGTGCGGCGCGGGGACCAGGGTTCGGCGTCGGGCCCACGGTGGTCGACGACGTGAGCGCCGACTCGCCGATCGCCCAGGAGGAGATCTTCGGGCCATTCCTCGCCATCCTGCGGGCCACGTCCCTGGAGGAGGCGGTCGCGATCGGCAACTCAGTCGAGTACGCGCTCACGGGTGCCGCGTTCACCCGGGATCCCCGGGAACTGGACTACGTTCAAGAGCACTTTTTGGTGGGCAATCTCTACCTCAACCGCAGCTCCACCGGAGCGATGGCCGGCGTCCACCCCTTCGGCGGCTACAAGCTGTCCGGCACCGGCCCCAAGGTGGGCTCGCCGGATTATCTGGGCTTTTTCCTGCAGGCCCAGACGGTCACCCAGAAGGTGCGGTTTCCGAGGAAGATCTGAGCGTTGGAGCTGCTTTCGATCAGAGAGGCGGTGCGCCGCCATGTCCTTAGCGGGCAGAGCGTGTACCTGGCAGGGTTCACCCACCTCATCCCGTTTGCCTTCGGCCACGAGATCATCCGTCAGCGGCTCGAGCACCTCACCCTCTGCCGCGCCACCCCGGATCTCGTCTACGACCAGATGATCGCCGCCGGGGTGGCCGACCGCGTCGTCTTCAGCTACGCGGGCAATCCCGGGGTGGGCCTGCTGCACTGCTTTCGCCGCGCGGTTGAATCGGGCGCCGTCGAGATCGACGAGTACAGCCACTTCGAGCTCATCGGACGGCTCCAGGCGGCGGCTGCCGGATTGCCGTTCTGGCCGGTTCGCACCCTGGAGAACGATCTCACCAAGCACAGGCCGCGGCCTTCAGTCAGGAGCCCCTTCGGCGACGACCAGGTCCCGGTCGTGCCGCCTCTCAACCCTGACGTGACGATGGTTCACGCGCACGCCGCCGACCCGGAGGGGAACATCTACGCATGGGGCCTTCTGGGGGAGGTGCGCGAGGCCGCGCTGGCGGCCAGGACGGTGCTGGTCTCGGTGGAGGAGATTCGCCCTGCGGAGCAGCTGCGGCCGCAGCGCGACCACCTGCTCCTTCCCGCCTTCCGGGTGGCCAGCCTGTCGGTCGAACCGTGGGGGGCCCACCCCTCGTACGTTCAGGGGGTGTACGACCGTGACCAGGCGTTCTACAACGAGTGGGACCGGCTCTCGCGGGATCCCGCCGCCACCAGGAGCTGGCTCGAGCGTTGGGTCTGGGGGGTTTCGGATCGGGCCGACTACCTGCGCCGGTGGCCGGGCGACGAGCTGGCCGTCCTGAGCCGGGCGGCTCGCCTTGGATGAGCGGCGCCGCCTGGAGATGGCGGTCGTGGGCGCCCGACTGCTGCGGGATCACGAGCGGGTGCTGGTCGGGGTGGGGCTGCCCAATCTGGCGGTCAACCTGGCCAAGAGAGTGCATGCGCCTCACCTGGTGCTGGTGTACGAGTCGGGGGTCATCGACGCATCACCTCCCCAGCTCCCACTCTCCATCGGTGACCCCGACCTGGTCCGCACCTCCCTGGGCGTGCTGCCGATGGCTGACTTCTTCTCCTCCTATCTGCAGACCGGCTGGATCGACGTCGGCTTTCTTGGCGGTGCCCAGATCG
>JAKAWF010000404.1 GCA_021817025.1 bacterium | reverse complement strand
CAGGACACGAACGGACTTCCGGGCCAAACCCCCGGGAGCCAGAGCAGCATGACGTCCCGAGGGCGCGAGGGCAACTGCCGTTACAGGATCGCTTCAGGGGCCGTCGCCCAGCACCCGCGCCGGAGGAGCGGTCGCCAGCTCTCCGAGGCCGCGCTACCAGCAACCCGTCCGCGTGGATGCCGACTCGAGCCGGGCGCTCACGCTCCCCCGGGGCGCTCATGGGCCAGGACAAGGAGGCGCCGGCTGCTGATCCGGTAGTGGCGGGGATGTCCAAGACGGCGCGTGATCGATATGGGACTACTCCTCAGCCGCGGTCTAGATGGCAAAGCATCCCACCGCTGCGAGCCGGGACCACCACAGGACAGCGCCGCGAAGGCCCTCTCGGTCGACTCGCAGTGGCAGGAGCGCGGCGGCATCGGTAAGGGGAATGGCATCTCCCCGGGTACCACACCGGGCCAATGCCGATCCACCAACCCTGACACTGGTCACCAAGAGCAAAGCCTTCACGGCAGTCCTGGTGCGGCGGCGCGACGCCGAGCAAGCGATGCCGCAAGCCCAGGCAGGCTGCTGTGGCGATTGGGCGAAGACAGATTCAAGGCGATAGCCAAGCCCGACGTGCCCGCCGGTAAGTCTCTCCAGGAGGCGGTGCGCCGCACGGCCGACCCTCCCACCGGCGATTACGCAAGGTACATGAGTGAGCTCAGGGAGGAATGGGCGCCCTGGTGGCGCTGGACGCCAGCGTCCTCATCGCCCACTTCGACTCAGGCGATACGGATCACAAGCGCGCTTCGACTGTCATCGCGGGGCTCAGCCGGGAGCCGCTCAGGGCCGGCCCGACAACCTCACGGAGGTGCTGGCCAGGGTCGGCTCCGCACGGTCGGCTGGAGCAGGCTGCGCCCGCAACGCGTCCTCGTCGTGGTCGCCATTCAACACCCGCCCCACCCAGCGGCGCTGGCTCATTGCGCTGCCGGTCCAAGCGGTCCACGCCTCCCGGCAAGGGCGCATGCGCTCCCCGTGGGCTGGCGCCGCTCCGACACCTTCACCACTACCTATGACCGGCTGCGCCTGCCCTCAGTCCCCTGAAAAGCTCCACCCACTCGCCTGTCGCTTCGCCCGTCCTTGCGTCCCGATCTGCAGCGGGCTCTGGCCCGCCTTCATGTCCGCTGCTGACAACCCTTCGTGGCCACCCGCGGCCAGGTTCTCACGCCCTTCGCCCCCAGCCCTGGTCGCACTCCAGGGCAGTTTCCCGTCCCCCACCCAAGGCGCATCCGAACACCCCCAACACCGGACCGCCAGCCGCCCTCGCTCCTTACTCACTCATCCGTCCAGCGCCGACCTGGAACTGGACGCCGTTGGCCGGCCCCAGACAACCAAGCACGGAGTGTGCTAGGCTCCACCTACCTGTAATGCGGTGAACGCTTGTGGAGTTGACATATGGCCGGAGCTTACAGCGTGGGCGTTCTTGGGCGGCATCGGTGGTTGCGGCCAGGTGCGGCCAGCGTCCTAGCGCTAGCGGCAATGGTCGCCTTCGGGCTGATGCCGGTGTCAGCGACTACCACAAACCCGTTCCCTAGCTCTAGCACGGGGATCGACGTCTCTTACCCCAATTGCGGCAAGCCTTTGCCATCGTCGTCGTCGACCTTCGCCATCGTCGGAGTCACCGATGGCCGCCCCTTCACCACCTACAAGTGCCTGTCCGGGCTGTGGAAGAGCGCTCCGCTTACGGTTATAGGTCCTGAGTCATACCAACCTTCAGCCTACTTCAACACTGGGTACTCCGGTGCCTACGGCAGAGACATCAATGTGCAAGCTTGCGGGAACCCCGGGGGTTCGGGGTTCAATCCGGGTCTAACCGCTCACGCGCAGAAGCAGGCGGATCAAGCCTGGGAGATCGGCTGCAGCGAGGCGTCCTACGCGTACGCCACCCTTGCCAAAGCAGCCACCACACAGCCGTTCATGTTGTTCGCGGACATTGAAACCGGGAACAGCTGGTCGAGCAATGTGACACTTAATCAGTACGCCATCGATGGCATCAGCTGGGGGATGGCCCACACGGGCTCCACCACCAGCAATAGCTGGGGTATCTACTCCTCCCGGTCCATGTGGACGACGATCACTGGGTCCGCGAAGTGGTCGCCAACCACGACAACCAAATCAACCACGCCAGCCGTTACGGCGAACTGGGTTACCGGCTTGGAAGGTGGCTGCCCGAACTCCTCAACAGGCTCAGTGTTCGACACAGCTGTCTCCACTTGGCTGTCGCAGGTGACTACTGGTTCGATCGACACGGACAAACTCTGCAACGTGAGCTGACTGGGAGTATCCCGCAACCCCTGGCCGTCGCGGCCTCGCTGGCCAGGGGTTGTGCTGCTGCCGCAAGGCGGGTGAATCGGAATGGCGCTTGGGTTCGACCTTTTCCGCCCCGGAGGGACACCTCTACGTACGAGCCGCTACACGGGTGCGCAACTGGTTGAGTCGGCGACGTCTGGCCCGGAGAGGAGGGCGCCCCGAGGAAGCTAAGTGCCTTCGTGGCTGAGGGATGGGGCTCAAACAGCCCCGCCCTCAGTTCGCGGGTCCTTTCCTGGTAGGGTACGTACCTGCCGAGCTGTCCCTATCTACGTCCGTGCCGATGATGGGCTCACCCGTGGGGCAGGGCCGCAGCTCAAGGGCGGCCTGATTCGCCGCCTGGAGCCGGGGACTTACGGCAGCCATCCCAGCATCGACCCACAGTCCAGGCCCGTCAGCGCCTCTGTCTCGCCGCCGCACCCGGGAGCCGTTGCCAAGCCGGAGACGCGCGGCCGGGTGGCTCGGAGCCATTTCCAGGGTTAGATCGCAACGGCCCAGTCGGTCCAAGCGAGGCCGTCAACTCTGGCGAACTCGCGCGCGTTAGCGGTGACCACGGTCGCACCGCGGTTAACTGCCTGGCCCGCAATCAAGACGTCGTACGCTCCTATCGGTGTTCCCGCGGACTCCAGGACAGCGCGGACCTCGCCAGCCGCGCGCGCGTCGCCATCGTCGAATGGCAGCACCTCGACCGGGCCAGCCAGGAAGACCGCAATCCGATAAGCATTGGCCTCTTGACGCAAGCTCTTGGCGACCCCGTACTGGAGCTCGAAGGTGACGATTGACGACACGGCTAGTCGGTCACCTCCGACAACCGCCTCCTGAAAGCGGCTGCGGACCGAAAGCGGGTGGCCGTTGATGAGTGCTATGCAAACGTTCGTGTCGAGCAGGTACTGCACTCAGAGAGCATCCCGCACCGGCGTCACCGGCTGGGAGCGCCCCTCGACCATGAACGGCTCAGGCGCAGCCGCGTCCATCTCGTCAAACCACTCGAGAGCACTGGCCATGACCGGAAGGAGCAGGACCCCTCGCCCCACCCGCCGAATCTCTACGCGGTCCCCATCGAACCGATACTCCTGAGGCAGCCGTACCGCCTGGCTGCGTCCGTTCCAGAACAATTTGGCGACAGTGACCTTGGCCATGGCTG
>JAKAWF010000403.1 GCA_021817025.1 bacterium | reverse complement strand
GAAGGGCTCGGCAGCGCTGGCGACTAGGCGCAACTGGTCGGCCAGGGCGGCTCGCACGTCGGCGCGGTCGGAGAGTCCGCAGGCGTCAAGCGCAGCGCCGAGCACCTGAGCGATCATCCGGCCCTGGGCCTCTGAGAGCCTCACGGCCCTCTCGTCGAGGCCTAACCGGGCCAGGTCGGTGAGGAGCCGGGCAGCCCGGTCCTGGGCACGTTCGAAGGCGGACACCCAGGCGTTCACCTGCTCCACCCCCATCCGGGAGCGGGACACCCAGGCGTCATCGCTCAGCTCGGCCAGCCTGGCCCCGAAGTAGTCCCGCAACTGGAGCACCTGACCGGCCAGCTCCTGCAGGGCCGCGACGGGATCGCTCACGGGCACGATCTGCTCCCGGTCGAGCACGGCCTGAGCGCGCTGCTGAACGAGCCGCAGGTGGGCGGCCTGCCGCACCTGGGGGGCGCGGCCGCCGTGGGTCGGGCACACTGTCGCTCCGGCCACCGCGTACCGGCGGCAGGGCTTGCCAGCCGAGGTCCGGGCGGAGCAGATCACCGGATCACCACGGGTCCGGGGCACTGGTGCGGTTCGATGGGTCGGCAGCTCACTCGACGGCCTCCACCACGATCTCCCACCGCGGCGATCCGGTCACTGCGTACCGCTTGGCGGCCTGGAGGGTCACCACCTGGGCGTCATCGGCCCAGAGCGGGCTGCAGCCGTCGAGGGCCAACTTCAGGTAGTTGTCGAGGTCCGGCCTCCGGATCGGCAGGGCCGTCATCCGGTCCCTCTTGGGGATGCTGGAGGGCTGGCGCAGGTAGGCGGTCACCGTGACGCTGACAGGGCCCGTGAAGGGCTCATCCGCGCCCAGGGCCGCCACGGCGGCCTGCCTGATCTCCCACTGCGCCCTGGCGCTCCGGGTGGGCTGGTAGGCGTGGGGCCTACCGCCGCGCACGGCCACCCTGGGCCTTGCCTGGGGCGTTGGCTCCGCTGGCACGGTGAAGGCCACCTGGCGGGGGATGGACAGCATCTCAGCGCTCACGCCTCGCCCTCGGCTGGCCCTGGGAGCTGGCGCAGCAGGCGCGTGACCTCCTGGGCACGAGGCTTGAGCCACCGCTCCGCGTCGGCCTCCCAGGCGGCCCGGTCGGCCCATACCGAGAGCTGCTCCGTCGGGTCAATGGTCGGGCTGAGCTTCCAGCTACTCCCGCGCCGCTCCAGGAGGCCACCGCAGGCTCTTGCGCCCAGCAACCGGCCATACGTCCCGTGGGGATCGTCCGCATCCCCGGAGGCCAGCAGGAGCAGTTGGCTCCAGAGGGCCGAGCCGGGCAGGTCCGGCCTCGGGTCCTGGCCGGGCCTTGTGTGCCAGGGCATGGCGGGCGGGTCGGCGCTCCAGGTGCGCTGAGTCTGCAGCAGGGCCAGCAGCTCATCCCTGTGGAGCCTCAGCTTGGCCAGGAGCGGCTCCGGGATGCGGTCGGTGGGCCGTACCCTTAGCGTCCCGTGGTCGGTGGGCACGGCCTCCACCCCCAGGCGCTCCAGCTCCTCCAGCAGCTCGGCAGGGCTGGTCAAAGCTCGACCTCCGCCTCCTCCGGGTCGGCGGCCAGCGCCTCCAGGGGCAAGAGATCGATGGCTTCGTCCAGGTCGGGAGCAGCCTCGGCCAGCGCCTCCAGGGGCGGGCCTGTCTCCTGAAGATGCTCAACATCGCCGAAGCTGCTCAGTGTTTCGTGCTTGAGCACCTTCGGGCTGCTGATCTCAGCGGGTGTGGCGGTTTGAGCATCTTCGGGAGTTGACTCCGGGAGGCTCCAACTCCACCCGCTGTCCATCCCGGCCTTCCGCGAGCGCACCCCGAGGGCCGACTTGGCCCTCCGAACCGAGGCCCAACTCAGAGCTGCTGCCCTGGCAGCCTGCTCCACCTCGCGGGCGGCGACCGGGCCGTCGGCCAGCAGCTCTGCGAGCCAATCCCTGGCCTCGGCGAGCGCGCCGTCATCATCGCCGCCGGTTGGGGCCGCCATGAGCTGGCCCGCGGACAGGTGCGAGCGTCCGCCCCACGCGAACCGTCCGGCCTCCAGGCTGAACGTGATGCCCTCGGGAGCCGGGCACAAATTGTGCTTGACCGGCAGGACATGGCGCTCGCTGGTGCCGTCCTGCGCTTGCGGGTCGGTGCCGACCGCGAAGACTGAGCGAGCGGCGGCTCCCCACGCGATTGACCCCGATGCGCGCTGGAGGGCTGTGTCGGCCTGGCCCTTGCGAAAGTGCATCACCCCAACGATGGCGCAGGCATGCCGCTCGGCGAGCTGCGCGAGCGGGGCCAGCAGGCCACGCACTTCGGCGTCTTTGAAACTGTCGGCTCTGCCTGCAAACGCCGTCAGCGGGTCGATCACCACAAGGCGGAATCCACCGCCCACAAGCACCTGCTCCAGCGGGCCAACGTCGGCCAGCAGGAAGCCGCGCTCGCCCCGCTCGGTGGTCACGCCCTCCAAGGCCACGATTTGGCTCACGTCTGCGCCTAGGGCGTCAAGCCGGGGTCGCACCGTGTCGGCGAGGCCGTCTTCCGCACCGATGAGCAACACCCGCCTGGGGGTGCGCGGGCGATCATCTCCCGGCAGCGGCCAGCCGCGACTGACAGCGGCTGCGATGGCCAGCGTGAGCCAGCTCTTACCCTGCCCAGCATGGCCGATCACCAGTGACAACCGGCCCTGCGGAATCCAGCCGCTCCATAGCCACTCCACCTGCTGGGGCTCCACCTGGGCCAGCTCGACGGTGACCGGCCGTTGCGACGGGTACTCCGCCTCCACTGCGGCTGCGATTGCGGCCTCAGCGATCTCGGCCAGTCGATTGCGCGTCACAATAAACACCGCCGAGCGCGTGCCACCGAGTCGGCGACCTCGGCCACCGCCTGCCGCTGCACCCGCCGCCACGCGGCCTGCTCCACCGGCCCCACCAGCCGATCCCCGACGGGGGCGCGGGTGATCGCCGCGTGGCTGACCGCCTCCTTGAGCAAGGCGTCACAAACGGCGCAGGTCACCTACGCCGCCCTCGACGTGGTGCGGGGAGCGCGGGGGCCGGGGCAGGGCCGCCCTCGCTGTGCGCCTCGATGAATTCGGAAATGGCCGACTCGGGCACCACCACCCGGCGGCCAATTCTCACGGCGCGCAACTCTCTGCGGGCTATCAACTGCCGGGTGAAGGTCGGCCCGAGCCGCAACGCCCGGGCCGCTTCGGTGACGGTGTAGACCACCACGACTTCCTCCTCGGTGGCCACCTGCGGGCCTCCCTGCCTCTCTATATAACGGGGCGGCAAGCCATAACACAACGTGATGCACCAGCAGTTGTATAATCCCTCGGATGAAGAGGATGCGGGGGCGGGGAGCCGTCCGGATCGTCACTCCGGGCGAGAGCGAGGTCGCCAAGTACGGCCTGGGGCCCGTGGTCGAGCTGGAGGATGGCTGGCTTCAGTTCATCGTCGAGGGCCTCGGCCCAGTCGAAGTCGCACTGGCATGGGTTGACGGCACCCCCCAGATCG
>JAKAWF010000402.1 GCA_021817025.1 bacterium | reverse complement strand
GGAGCTGGCCAGCACTCCCCGCTGGAACACCCTCCCGGTCGGGGGCCCCCCTCAGCCCGACTTCCTGAATCAGATGCTGCTGGTCCAGGGGCGCTGGGATGGGTGGGGGTGGCTCCGGGTCGCCCAGTTGGCGGAGATCAGGGCCGGCAGGTTGCGTGCGGTGGACAAGGGCCCCCGGCGGCTGGACGTGGACGTGATCCTGGTGGCGGGCGTGGCAATCTCGAGCCCCGAACTTTCGATCCCCCATCGGGCCCTTTTGGACCGGCCCTTCCTGCTGGCCGGCGCGGCAGCCCTGGTCCCGCACTGGACCCCTCCGGGCTGGCACGCCACGATCGGCGAGTTGGCCTCGGCTCAGCTGCGTGGGGCCTGGGCTCGACCGGTCCCGGTCAGAGAGGCAGCCGATCGGCCAGGGATGGAGTTACTTTGAGAGTGGCTTCGACGGCGCGGCAGATCAGGGTCAGGTCCGGAGACTCGCTCAGGTCCAGATACCACGCCTGCTCCGCCACGAAGCGGTCGACCCAGATCTTGCCGTCCCGGATGGCGAGCCCCAGATGCACCACGCGGCCGTCCTGGGGGGGCAGCGCCCGAGCCAGCAGGGTCTCGACGGTGTCGATCCAGGCTTGGACCTCCCCCAGCTCGCGAAGCTCGTAACCCCCATCTCCGAGGTCGTACTCCGCCACCAGCTCCACCCCGGGGTGGGGCTGGGCACCGCCATGGGAGCAGGGTTCGTCGTCATCGTGGTAGAGGTCACACTCGCTGCCCGGGCCGTAGGTTCCCACGTAGGTGAGCAGTGCGTCCCAGTGAAAGTGCATGGTGGCCAGGTAGCGATGGGGCGGGTCACTGGAGGGCAGCCTCACCACACACTGAAATGTGCGCTCCCCGGTGCTCGGCTCCAATTCGTGGCCGACATCCTGGACCAGCAGCCCAGCCACCTCGAGCCCCTCGAGCAGCTCGGAGGCGATCTCTTCGTAGGTGGGGAAGTAGGGGCTCTCTTCCTCCGGATCTCGGGCGGATCCATCCCTCCTCACCCGGACAGCCGCCGCGCCCGGCGCCGCACTTGGTCCATCACACCCACCAGCCGGCCACCAGCTGGGCGCAGATCGCGGCGGCGACAGCCCGCGTAAACAATCCGCCGGCCACCGAACCCGAGCTTGAACTGGGCCAGCCCCCGCCACGGGTGGTCTGGGCTGTCGGTCTCGGGGATTCCCCAAAGGTCATAGTGTGTGCAACCCTCCTCGCGCGCCCGCATCATCGCGCGCCAGTGCAGCAGATGGTTGGGCATATCCTGCCGGTGGCCGCCGGTAGCCCCTCCGTAGAGGTAGATCACATCTTCCTCCCAGCGCGCCAGCATCACTGCCGCGACCACCTCCCCCGCCGCCTCGGCGACCAGTACCCGGATCGCGGGCCCCAGCACCTCGCTCACGGTTCGCAGGTGCCGCTCCGACGGCAGATGGATGCCCTGCCGCGTCTCGGTGGCCCGGACGCAGCTGATCAGGTCCGTCACGGAGCCCGGCCGCACCACCACCCCGCGGCGCTCCGCGAGCCTCACATTGTATCGAGTCTTGGCGTGAAAGGACCCCAGGATCTGCTCCACCGGCGGGGCCAGGTCGACCACCACGGTCGCCAGCGGTTGGCGCGCCGGCACCGCCTGCCAGCTCCAGAACTCGTGGTCGGCCGCGACCTCAGCGGCCGACCACGGAACCTCCACCTCCAGCGTGAGCGCGCGGCAGCGACGGCCCAGGGCGGCCAGCGCGGCGGCGGCGGCCGCGAAGGCGGGAGCGTCCCCGGGGCCGCAGACCGGGCCTCGAGGCACATAGATCCGAGTTGTGCCGGGAATGCCCGTCGCGCCCACCAGGGCGGTGACCGGGAGGGGCCCGGCGGCCGTGGCCACCGTCAGCCGATGGGTCTCCCATCCAGCCTGGGCCTGGACCTCTCCCCAGCCGTAGGACTGCAGGAGGTTGGCGCTCGGCCAGCGCTGAAGCTGCTCCTCCCAGGTCCGCCCCCTACTCAATTCCAGTTCTGCCACCATCTGCCCGGCCATTCTGGCAGACGCCGTCGGCGCCGCGGGCATACCTCACGGACGCGGGCCACGGGGCCGGCTCCGAACCGCTCTGGGCTGGCGAAGGCGGCGGCTCGAGAACGGCCGCCAGATGGGCTCTGGGAGAGTTTGAGACTGGCCGGGGCGAACCTCGGGTTGGAGATGGACACTGGCGGAGGAGCCAAGCATGTGCGAACATCTGACCAGAGGCGTGGGCACCGGTTTAAGATCAGATCACATTCGACGGCCCGCGACCCTATGGTAGTATCGCGCCGACCAATCGGGGAGGGACGGTCGGGCGCAAGCCGGGACCGGCAGGAGTGAGTCCGCACAGTGCAGAACCAGGGTAGCCTCGGGCCAACGACAGTCGCAGAACTGCTCCAGACCATGCAGCAGGAGCGGGCGACCGGCACGCTCGCGGTCGAGAGTGGGGATCGGCAATGCTCGCTTCACTTCCTCTTCGGACACCTCTTCCATGCCGTCGGCGACGGCGTTGAAGGGGAGCCGGCGGTGTTGACCGTGCTGGGCTGGACCTCCGGCCAGTACAACTTCAACCCGCGCGCGAAGCTTCCTCCGGAGGAAACCATCAACAGCTCGACCGAGGACCTGGTGTCCCGGTGGCAGAGCCAGCCGGCCGCGACAGCGGAGCCGGTCCGGATCGGCAATGAGCCTGCCAGTTCGACGGCCTATCCCGGTCCGACCTCCCCCAGCAGCTCGGCGGCGAGCGGCAGTGACTGGCTGGACTCGATAGCCGGCAGTCCCATGAGCGAACCGGAGGAGGAGATGAGCGATATCCCGCCGTACCAGGCCCCGGTGCCCGCAGCCCAGCCGCAGTTCCCGCCGACCGCCGAGTTCAGGCCGCGACCTGCGGCGCCAGCCCCGTCCCCGGTCACCCGAGCCACCTCGATTCCGAGTTCGGCACCGACTCAGCCCACCCGCCCAGCTGGTGCCGGCTCGCTCCGCCAGCCGGTGAGACCGGGGCCGTCCGGGCCACCTCCGAAGCCCGTGGCGGGGGCGACGCGAACCCAGCTTTCGGTGCTGGTGCCGCTGCCCGGAGGTCCCAGCCTGCACTCGGGTTTGAAGGCATCGTTCCTGAACTTTCCGATGCTGCTCAAGACCCTCAGCCAGGATGGCTTCTCGGGCTACGTGAGCGTGACCGGCGAGGGCGAAAACCGCAGCCGGGCCCACATTCTGTTCCGCGAGGGCGACATCGTCCAGGCCCAGCAGCGCGCTGACGGCAACTATCGTCGCGGCAAGACCGCGATCCAGGAGGTGGTCCGGACGGTCAGCCTTGGGCAGGGACTGATCGACGCAGTCGAGCTGCCGGCCGAGCTGGTGGTGTCGGTCGCCTCGCTGCTCGTCGCCAGCACCGCCTTCGTGAACCTGCCAGCCCGGATCGTCGACTTCGACGCTCTCCTTGAGTACATCGAGGACCAGCACATCGGAGGCGGGATCCTGGTCAGCCAAGG
>JAKAWF010000033.1 GCA_021817025.1 bacterium | reverse complement strand
GACCCCGCCGAAGACGGTGGGCTCGATGAAGTGGCCATCCCCCGGACGGCGGCTGCCGCCGAGCAGCAGTTCCCCCTCACCCCGCCCGATCTGGATGTAGTCGAGGATCTTCTCCTCGGCGTCGCCGTCGATGACGGGCCCGAGGTTGACCTCGGGGTCGACCGGGTCGCCGGCTCGGATCTGGCGGGCCTGGGCCAGGACGCGGGACACCAGTTCATCGTAGATCGGTTCGGCGATGACCGCGCGAGATCCGGCCGAGCACTTCTGGCCCTGGAAGCCGAAGGCCGAGGCCGATATCGCCCGGGCGGCCAGATCCAGATCGGCGGTCTCGTCGACCACCACCGCGTTCTTGCCGCCCATCTCCAGCTGCACCCGCTTCAGCCAGCGCTGGCCCGGGTGGACGCGCGCCGCCCGCTCGTAGATGCGCACCCCCACCTCACGCGAGCCGGTGAAGGCGATGAAGCGGATCCGGGGGTGATCCACCAGAGCCTCGCCGACCACTTCACCGCGGCCGGTGAGAAGGTTGAGCACCCCCGGCGGCAGGCCCAGCCCAGTGAAAATCTCCGCCAGCCAGGCCGCCGTGGTGCTGGCGGTTTCCGCCGGCTTGAGGATCACACAGTTGCCGGCGACCACCGCCGCCGTCATCATGCCGGTGGCCAGGGCCAACGGGAAGTTCCACGGGGAGATGACCGCGCCCACCCCCAGCGGCACGTATCGGAACTGGGTGACCTCCCCCGGCCAGGGCGACATCCGGTCCCTGGAAGGGAGCTCAAGGGCCTGGCGGGCGTACCACTCCATCAGGTCCACGGCCTCGGCGGCCTCGCCGTCGGCCTCGTCCCACGGCTTGCCGACCTCGTAGACCATGAGTGCAGCCAGCTCGTGGCGGCGCCGCCGGATCACCTCCGCCGCTCGCAGAAGGATCTGTGCCCTCGCCTCGACAGGAGTCCGCGACCATCCCTCAAAGGCAGCCCACCCGGCCGCCACCGCCCGCTCCACATGCTCCTGCTCGGCCGCCGCATGGCGCCCCACCAGCTGATCCGGGTGGGCGGGATTGAAGGACTCGACCACGGACCTCGCCTCCACCCGCTCCCCGCCGATCAGCAGGGGGTAGCTGCGCCCGAGCTGGCCGCGGACCAGCCCCAGAGCGGCCTCGAAGTCGCGTCGGTTGGCGGCCAGCGAGAAGTCGAGGCCGGGCTCGTTGCGAAAGGGCGGGATGATCATCAATTGTTCTCCTGCGACGTGGATCTGCCGGACCGGCCCCGGGCCCCCACCTCAGCGCCGCACCACATTGCGCGCCAAGAACAGGACGTTGGCGGGCCGCTCGGCCAGCCGCCGCATGAAGAAGGGATACCAGTGGGTGCCGTAGGAGGTGGCCACCAGGACCGTGTAGCCCCTGGCCAGCAAGGAGCGCTGCAGTTGCGGCCGCACGCCATAGAGCATCTGGAACTCGAAGCGCTCCCGCCCGATCCCATGGCTGGCCACGAAGTCAACCGCGTGCTCGATGATCTGGGCGTCATGGGTGGCGACGGCGGTGTAGCCGCCGCCACTCAGCGCCGCCTCCATGATCCTCACGTAGCTGCGGTCCACGTCGCGCTTGTTGGGGAAGGCCACCTCCCGGCTCTCCAGATAGGCGCCCTTGACCACCCTCAGATTGGGAGCCAGCGGCAGCAGGGACTCCAGATCGGCGGAACTCCGATACAGGTAGGACTGGAGCACCGCCCCCACATTTTCGTAGCCGCGCTCCCGCAGCCTCCGATAGATTCGGAGGGTGGCCTCGACATGGCTCGACTCCTCCATGTCGATCCGCATCGTCAGGCCCAGGCCGCGGGCCACGTCCAGCAGGTGGGCCAGATTGCTCTCCGCCAGGTCTTCACGAACGTCGAGTCCCATCAGGGTCAGCTTGACCGCGACATTGGCGGTGAGCTTCTCCGACGCCAGCCGGTTGAGCAGCACCTGGTAGTCCTGGACCGCCCGGCCGGCGTCCGCCTCGCTCTGCACGGCTTCCCCCAGCTCGGTGGCATTGCACTTGAAGCCCTGTCGGTTGAGGTGGCGGATCACCTGGACGCACTGGTCCAGGGTCTCCCCGGCCACGAAGCGCGAGGCACCAAGCCTCATCCCATAGCGATTCATGAACCTCTCGGTTCCCCGGTTGCCGGCGGCAGCCAGAATGGCGCTCCGGGCGGCGGCGTTCACAGACGGCAACTCCAGGGCCCTCCTCTATCCCACTGACCCCCATCATCGCGCCCCGCCCCGGGCGGTGCTCCCGCGGCTGTTGCTGCCGGACCGTCGACTTCCAAACCGCTGGGGCGAGAAGGCAGCCGTGAAGGCAGGCAGTCGGCTGCCCACCAGCATATCCGCGACCAGCTCCCCGGTGGCCGGGGCCAGGGTCACCCCGAGCATGGCATGTCCGGTGGCCGCGATCACGTTGGGCGCCCATCGGAGGGGCCCGATCACGGGGAGCCCATCGGGAACCATCGGCCGCGACCCCGCCCACGGCTCCGAGGGCTCGGCCAGGACCAGCTCGGGAAGGTATCTCGCCGGGGCGCGCAGCATCGCCTCCACCCGCCCTGGGTTGACGCGGGAGGTGTCGGTGCCGAGCTCCATGGTGCCAAGCACCCTCACCCCGCCCTCGTACTGAGAGATGGCCACCCTTGCCTCGCTGAGATAGATGGCATGGGCCAGGGTGGGGCTGCTGCGGGCGAAGGTGACGCTGTAGCCCTTCCCGCCCCGCAGGGGCATCGGAGACCCCAGCTCCCGGCTGAGGATGGGACTGTCCACGCCCGCGGCGAGCACGAACGCCTCGGCCGGGAGCCTCTCGCCGCGGGCCGCCACGGCCGCCACGGCCCGGCCCCTCCCCATCTCGAAGCCGGCTATGGGAGTCTCCGTGAGCATCCTGACCCCGGCCTGCTCGAGCCAGCGGCTCAGGCCGGCGGCGAAGGACTCGGGGCGGATGTGGAAGTCCTCGGGGGCGAGGACCCCGGCCGCAGGAAGCCCCCCCGTGGCCGGCTCCAGCTGGCTCAACCGACCCCGCTCCACCAGGGTTGGGGCGGCCAGGCCCTGCACCTGCCGCAGCACCGCCATCTCCTCCTCGGCCGCCGCACGACTCAGGAAGAGCATGAGCAGCCCCTGATGATGGGCTTCGAAGCTGACTCCCGCCTTCCCAAGGTCGCGGAACCGCTGGGCCGCCGAGCCGGCCATGGCGGCGACCGCTTCCAGGCCGCGGAGATGGTCCTGTCGATTGCAATGGCGGGCGAACGAGATCAACCAGGCCCAGAAGGACGGGTCCCAGCCGGGACGGACCAGCAGCGGACTGCCGGAATGCAACATCCATCGCAGCGCGTTGGCCAGCACGCCCGGCCCGGGAACCGGCGCTGACAAAGAAGGGCAGACCCATCCGCCGTTGCCAGCCGACGCACCGCCGCCCGGTCGCCGGGCTTCGGCCAGGGTGACCTCAAAGCCCCGCCGATGGAGTGAGTAGGCGCAGCAGAGGCCGATCACGCCACCGCCTATCACCAGCACCGCGCCACCGGAGTTCGATCTGCCCTGCCCCATTCCCTCCATCCCCTCGAGACCGGAGCCTCACCGCTGGGTACCATCGGACCACCACCCGGTGGTCGACTGCGGCAAGCCGCTCCAGCCGTCCTCCCGCCCACGGTTGACAGCGACCCCCTGTGCGTTCTATAGAAAGTATCACCCCAGCCTCGCGTCCGTCAGGCTGGAAGCGTGTTGGCGTACATCCCCGGATGGAGGCAGACCGTGGCCGCACCTGGCATCGCCGCATTCGCACCGCCGGCGGGCGGTCCCGTTCCTCTCCCGAGCTGGGAGAGAGCGGGCGAGAAGCTGAGCTGTCCAATCCCTTGAACCCAGGACCGCTGCCCGCCACGGCCGACATCACCATCATCGGAGGTGGTGCGATGGGCTGCAGCCTGGCCTACCACCTCGCGGCGATGGGCCGCAAGCCCCTGCTGCTGGAGAGGGAACGGCTCGGCGGGGGATCCACGGGACGGTGCGCGGGCGGCGTCCGGCAGCAGTTCTCCACCGCTGTCAACATCCGGCTGGGCCAGCGCGCGATCGAACTGCTGCGGGAGTTCCTGACGACGACCGGGACGGACCCCCAGTACCGGCCGATCGGCTACCTGCTGCTGGCGACCGCGGGCGCCCAGGCCGAGGCGCTGGCCCGGGACGTGGCCCTGCAGCGCCTCCTCAAGGTGCCGGTCGACGTTCTGGGAGCGGCTGAGGTCAGCCGCCTGGTCCCCGGCCTGCTCACCGACGACGTCATCACCGCCAGCCTCTGCGCCAGCGATGGACTGGCCGGGCCCAGCGAAGTGACCACCGGCTATGCCAGGGCCGCCCGCCGCCTGGGGGCCCAGGTTGAGGAAGGGGTGGAGGTCGTCGGCATCGATCTCGAGGGTGAGAGGGTGGTCGGGGTGCGCACGGACCACGGAGCGGTCTCAACCCCGGAGGTGGTGATCTGCGCCGGCCCTCAGTCACGCCGGGTGGGCGAGATGGCCGCCATCACAGTCCCGGTCGACCCCCTGAAGCGGCACGTGCTTCTGACCGAGCCGTTTCCTGGGCAGCCACTCGGCGCCCCGATGACGATCGACCTCGCCACCGGCTTCTACTTTCACCCTGAGGGGGACGGCCTGCTGATGGGGATGGGCGATCCCACCCAGCCGATCGGCGAGGACCTCGCCGTCGACTGGCACTTCCTCCCGAAGGTGGTGGAGGAGGGGAGCCGCCGCCTGCCCGCCCTGGGGCAGGCGGCCCTGCGCACGGTGTGGGCGGGGCTCTACGAGATGACCCCCGACCGGCAGCCGCTGGTGGGCATGGCGCCCCACCGCCCGGGACTGTGGCTCGCCTGCGGATTCTCCGGCCACGGCTTCATGATGGCCCCGCCGGTGGGGGAGAGCCTGGCGGCTGTGATCTGTGGAGCATCTCCGCGCGTCGAGCTGGGCCCGTTCTCCCCGCTTCGATTCGCCCGGGGCACCCTGGCGCCGGAGTCGGTCTTCATCTGACCGGTGCCGGCCGCCCTTGATCCGTGACCTGGGATGAAGCAGGAGGTCACCGGCCGGACCGCCGCCCCGCCCCCTCGCGTCCCGCCCACAGGCCGCGGGTGTGACCCAGATGGAGCCGCATCTGGGCCTCGACCAGCTCTTGGTCCCCGCTCTCGAGAGCGTCGAGGAGCTCGCCGTGCTCAGCGGCGGTGTGGACCAGCCTCCCCGCCGCGGCCAGGCCGGTGATCCCGTGGAGGCGAGCCTCGTCGCGCAGCCGGGCCACCGCGTCGATCAGGCGCCGATTGCCGAGTCCAGCCAGGATCTCCAGGTGGAAGGTGCGATCGGTCCAGAGGAAATCGATCACCTGTCGGTGGCGCGCCTGGCTCACCAGTTCGGCGGCGAGGCGTCGCAGCAGCGGGATGTCCAGGGGGGCTCGCTCCCGGGCCACCCGCACCACCGCCGGCAGCTCCAGGAGCAGGCGGAGCTCATAGAGCTCGTCGAGATCATGTTCGGTCAGCAACGGCACCCGGAAACCCCGGTTGCGGACGACCTCGATCAGGCCCTCTCCGGCGAGATCGAACAGGGCTTCCCGGATCGGGGTGGCCGACACCCCGAGCTGGGCGGCGAAGTGGGAGACCGGATGAAGCTCCCCGGCCACGATCTGGCCGGTCACGATGCTGCCGCGAATGGCCCTCCTGGCACGGTCCCTGAGGCTGGCCCGGTCCAGCTCCGCAAGCCCGGCGGCGGCGGCTGGGACGCTGTCGCCTCCCGCGCGCGGGGCCGAGCGGAGATCCTGGCCGCGAGAAGACATACGACTGCCTCTTGACTCCGAGCCCATTCGGGTTCTATATAACACAGAGTTATGGTGAAGACCCAGTGAGGGGCCTCCATCCAGGATTAGCCGGGAGGGTCATGCGATGGGAAACAGCTTGGGTCACGGATTGCGGTGGATGGCGGTGGCAGCCGCCACTGGAGGGCTGGCCCTCCTGGTGGCGGCCTGCGGGTCGACCGCCACCACCACCACCACCAAGTCTCCGCTGGTGATCGGCTTCGCCAACCCGATCACGGGTGCCGAGGCGACCTACGGGGTCAGCGACCTCAACGCGGTCAACATGGCGGCCAACCAGATCAACGCCAAGGGTGGCGTGAATGGGCACAAGATCCAGATCATCTCTTGCGACACCAAGGCCGATCCCGCCACCGGGATCGCCTGCGCGCACCTCTTCGTTTCTGACAACGTCAACGCCGTGATCGGTTTCTTCAACTCGGACATCTCGATCCCCGCGTCGGGAATCCTGCACGCGGCGGGCATCCCCATGGTCTCGGGCGCCTCCACCAACCCCCAGCTCACGCTGCAGGGCTTCAAAAACGTCTTCCGCATCTGCGGCACCGACAACTTCCAGGGCCAGGTCGAGGCCGACTTCGTCTACAACGTCCTCCACATCAAGACCGCGGTCGCGATCAACGACGAGGAGACCTACGGCGAGGGAGTCTCCCAGTACTTCGTGTCCAACTTCGAGAAGCTGGGCGGCAAGGTCCTCTCCCAGCAGGGGGTCAGCGCCAGTGCCACCGACTTCAGCTCGCTGCTGACCCAGATCAAGGGTCTCAACCCGGGCATCATCCAGTTCGGAGGATTCAACCCGGCCGCCGGCCTGCTGGCGAAGCAAGCCAAGAGCCTCGGCATCAACGTCCCCTTCATCTCGGACGATGGAACCATCGGCCCGCTCTTCTACCAGACCGGGGGTACCGCGACCGTGGGCGCCTACCTGTCCAGCGAGCCGTCCCCCCAGGACCTGGCCACCTCCAAGGTTTTCGTCAGCAATTACCTGAGCAAGTACGGCAACCAGCCAACCGAGTTCGCCGGCTACAACTTCGACTGCGTCTACGTCATCGCCCAGGCGGTCCTCGCGGCGAAGTCGGACACCCACGCCGCGATCATCAACGGCCTGGCCGGGATCCACAGCTACCACGGCATCACCGGGGTGGTCGACTTCAACAGCGTCGGCAACAACGTCACCCCCCAATACCTCATCTACAAGGTTCAGCCGGGCGGCGGGAACTCGGTCTACTGGAACCCCAACACCAAGGGCGCCTGAGGTCTCAGCGCTGAGGGCAGGGTGAGAGCTGGGCGATGAGTCTGCAAGAGCTGCTCCAGCAGATCGTGAACGGTCTGGTGGTCGGCTCTGTATACGGGCTCATCGCCCTCGGCTACACCATGGTGTACGGGATCGTGCGCCTGATCAACTTCGCCCAAGGGGCGCTCTACGAGGTGGGCGCCTACCTCGGCGTGGCGGTTTTCAGCCTCCTGGGAGGCTTCGCCACCCGCCAACCGCTGCTCGGCCTGCTGATCGCAATCGTGGTTTCGGCGGTGCTGACCGGGGGGCTGGCCTACCTGGTTGAGAGAGTGGCCTACCGGCCCCTGCGCAACGCCCCGCCGCTGGCACCCCTGGTCAGTTCCCTGGCGATGTTCTTCCTGCTCATCAGCATCATCCAGGTGATCACGGGCGCCCAGCCGCTCAACTACCCCCAGGTGCTCTCCGTCTCCCCCTGGAACGTCGGTCCCGTCACGATTCCCCCGACCTCCCTCCTGATCGCGGTGGTGGCGATCGTGCTGATGGTGGCGATGCACTTCTACGTCCAGCGCACCAAGATGGGCAAGGCCATGCGGGCCATCGCGGTCAACCGCAACGCCGCCGCCCTGATGGGGATCAACACCACCTGGGTGGTCGCCTTCACCTTCATGCTCGGGGGCGCCCTGGCCGCGGTCGCCGGGGTCCTCTTCGGCGTCAACTACGGGACCGTCACCTACAACATGGGAGAGTTCGGCGGGCTGGTGGCCTTCACCGCGGCGGTGCTGGGCGGGATCGGGAACGTCCCAGGAGCGCTGGTGGGGGGGCTCACCGTCGGTGTCCTGTCGAGCTTCGCCACCATCTTCTTGCCCAACCAGTGGCAGGAGGCCGTGGTGTTCGCGATCCTGATCCTGGTCCTGGCGCTCCGCCCCCAGGGGATCCTCGGCGAACGGGTGGCCGAACGAGCGTGAGTGTGCTCGCCCGTCTGAACGCAGCCCGGCTCCGGCAGCCGCCGGCCCAGGTCCGGCTCGGGATGAGGGTGGGCTTGGTGCTGATCAGCATCGCCTTCGCCAGTGCCCCTTACTGGCTGGGCGGCAGCTACTTCCCCGACATCTGGATCGACATGGGCCTGTGGGCCATCATCGGGGTCGGCCTCAACGTGGTGATCGGGTTCGCGGGGCTGCTCGATCTCGGGTACATGGCCTTCTACGCGATCGGCGGGTACGTCTTCGCCAACGCGGCCCTGTACCACGGCTTCACCCTCTGGGAGACGCTGCCCATCGGGGCGGTGGTGGCCGTGATCTTCAGCGCGATCATCGGCTTCCCGACCCTGCGCGTGAGGGGGGATTACCTGGCCATCATGACCCTCGGCTTCGGCGGCATCGTCTACTTCGCGGCCAAGAACCTGAGCGCCTTGACCGGAGGGGACAACGGCCTCTACGGGTGGCGGACACCGAGCCTGCTCGGGCACCCGTTCGTGACCCCGCTGGATTTCTACCCTCTGGTGCTGGGCCTGCTGCTGGGGGCGGCGCTCATCACCAGGCACCTGCGCGCCTCCCGCATCGGCCGCGCCTGGGCCTGCATCAAGGATGACGAGATCGCCGCCGCCGCCTCGGGGATTGCCATCATCCGTTACAAGCTCTACGCCTACATGCTGGGCTCGGTGTGGGCCGGCTTGGCGGGGGCCCTCTTCGCCGCCAAGGAGGCGCTGATCTCCCCTGAGACCTTCACCTTCAACGCCTCCTTCTTCGCGGTGGCGATTGTGGTGTTGGGCGGCATGGGATCCATTTCCGGAGTCATCCTGGGGGGGATCTTTTACGTGGTGATCGCGGAGTGGCTGTCGGCCTACACCGGAACCCTGAGCGGCGTCATCTTCGCGGGCCTGCTCCTGCTGGTGGTCCTCTTCAGACCCCAGGGGCTGATCCCCTACCGGCCCCACTTCAATCGGCGCCGCCTGCTGCGCTACGGACTCGCGGAGCCGCCCAAGGTCGCTGATGACTACCGCCTTGGCCCCTGAATCGCTGCTGACGGTCAGCGACCTCTCGGTCAGGTTCGGGGGCGTGCAGGCCCTGGCGGATGTGTCATTCACGCTGGAGCAAGACCAGATCCTTGGGGTCATCGGTCCCAATGGGGCTGGTAAGACGACCCTCTTCAACGCCGTCTCGGGGCTGGTCCGGGACTACCAGGGGAAGATCTCCCTGGGTGCCCACGACCTCAGGGGCAAGCACCCCCAGCAGATCGTGGGCCTGGGGCTGCGCCGCACCTTCCAGAACATCCGCCTCTTCAAGAGCCTCAGCGTCATCGACAACGTCCTGGCCGGCGAGCACCTCGCCATCCACGAGTCGGTGTTCGACTCGGCCTTCAGAACGCCGCGCTACCACCGCCAGGAGGGAACCGCGGTCAAGCGCGCCCAGCAGACCCTCGCCTTCGTGGGGCTGGGGGGAGCGGACCCCGGGGACATGGCCTCCTCGCTTCCGTACGGAGGCCAGCGCCGGCTGGAGATCGCACGAGCCTTGGTCGGGTACCCCAGGGTCTTGATGCTGGACGAGCCCGCGGCCGGGATGAACGCCACCGAGAGTCGCAGCTTGGGAGGCATGATCAAGCGGATCGCTGGAACCGGAATCGGGGTGCTGCTGGTCGAGCACGACATGAGGGTGATCATGTCCGTCTGCGATCGGATCGTCGTCCTCAACTTCGGCCGGCTGATCGCCCAAGGAACTCCCGAGCAGATCCGCTCCGACCCGGAGGTCGTGCGCGCCTATCTGGGCGACGAGGCCAGCGCGTGACCCTGCTCCAAGTCGATGCGCTCACGGTTCGCTACGGGGCCATCCAGGCGGTCCGGGGCATCGATCTGGAAATCTCCGAAGGGGAGTGCGTCAGCCTCCTGGGCGCCAACGGCGCGGGCAAGAGCTCCAGCCTGAAGGCGCTCTCCGGCCTGATGAGGCCAGCCACCGGCAGGGTGGTCTTCGAGGGCAGGGTCGTGACCGGGCTCCCGGCCCACCGAATGGCCCAGATGGGCGTGACTCTGGTGCCCGAGGGCCGCCAGATCTTCGCCACCCTGACTGCCCGGGAGAACCTGGAGCTGGGTGGCTTCAACCAGCCCCTGGAGCACAATCGAGTGGACCTGGCCAGGGTCCTGGAGACGTTCCCACAGCTCGCCACCCGCCTCGACGCCCTGGCCGGCAACCTCTCCGGAGGCGAGCAGCAGATGCTGGCCCTGGGGCGCGCCCTCATGAGCCGGCCCAAGCTGTTGATGCTCGACGAGCCTTCGTTGGGGCTGGCTCCGCTGGTCGCGAACCAGATCTTCGAAGTCATCCGGGGCATCGCCGAGTCCGGGATCGCGGTCCTGCTGGTGGAGCAGAACGTGCACCGGGCGCTCGGGATCGCCCGCCGCGGCTATGTCCTGGAGCTGGGAGAGATCGCTCTCCACGGCAAGTCGGCCGACTTGTTGGCGAATGAGCACGTCCGGCTCGCCTATCTGGGCCATGGCATGGGCGAGGGGGAATAGGTTGCGCTGGGTTGGCGCGGCCGATGTCGACCGCTGGCTCGGCCCCCAGGAGGCGATGGCCGCGATCTCGCAGGCGCTTCACGAGCATCAGGCGGGCAGGGCCGGATCCGCCCACCGCCTGATAGACCGCTCCACCCAGGCCCCCCTGGCGCTGATGCCGGGACACTTCCTGGACACGGTGGGACTCAAGGCAATCACCCTGGTGGAGCGGAACCCAGCCCGGGGGCTGCCCACCATCCAGGGGCTGGTGGTGCTCTTTGATCAGAGCGACGGCCGGCTTCTGGGCGCTGTCGACGGGCCCAGCCTGACCGCGACTCGGACCGCTGCCATCGCCGGGTTCGCCACCGACGCCCTGGCGGCAAGGGAAGCCAGGAGCATGCTCCTGGTGGGCGCCGGGGCGCAGGGCCCAAAGCAGGTCGAAGCAGTCCTGGCGGTGCGTCAGATTCAGCGGCTCACGATCTGGAACCGCTCCCCGGAGAAGGCGCGCACGCTGGCCGGCCTGGTGGCGGCGAGGCACCCCGGGCTGGCCGTGGAAGTGGCTGCCGAGCTGGCCCCAGCCGCCCACGATGCGGATGTGATCACCCTGGCCACCGCTGCCTCCCTGCCGCTGATCGACATCGGGGACGTCAAAGCTCGATGCCATATCAACGCCATGGGTTCGTATCAACCCGACCGGCGCGAGCTCGGGTCGGCTCTGGTGGCGGCGGCTCGACTCTACGCGGACACGCTGGAAGGCTGTCTGGCGGAGGCCGGCGACCTGATGATTCCCATCGCCGAGGGACGGATCTCGGCGGCGGAGGTGCACCCGCTGGCGACGGCCAGGCCCGATCCGGACCACCCCCTCACCGTCATGAAGAGTGTTGGTTCCGCCATCTTCGACCTCGCCTGTGCCCGCCGGCTGCTGAGAGGAGTCGGGGGTGACCAAGAGGATGACCTGCCCCCCGGCGCAGGAGCCCAGCTGGGCTTGGAGTTGCCAGCGTAGCTGTCCGAAGCGGAGTCCACCCGGCTCGGTCATCCCCGGGCCCCACTCAGCGGATGCCCGGCGGGCAGTCCTCCCGCCGCGGATCGACCGCGGTCATCGGGGCTCTGTCAGTCCCCCGTGCCGCCGGGGTTGGCCTGCCGCAGGATGCTCTCGATCACGTCGTGACCGGGAGGACGTCGCCCGATCGACCGCCTGGTGGTGCTCCGGCGCCGCTCCTGGCGGGGGTTGAGCATGTGGTTCTCCTGCTTGCGCCAGACCCGCTCGATGAGGACCCGGATCTCGATCCCGTCCTCGACCGGAATGTCGTGCCCGGCCAGCGAGCGCCGCAGCCGGTCCGGGAGCGGCGCCTCGCTCAAGTTGAGCTGCTCCAGCGCCTCCAGGATGTCGTCCAGACGGCGCAGCCTGGCCCGCCTCTCCATCGTCTCCTCCGGGGCCGCCATCATGCCTGGATTATCTGCTTCCCAAGGGCTCGGCTGCAGAGTCCGCCCCCGGATCTCAAGATCTCGGCTGGTCGGCCGACTCCGGTGGGCCGCCCAGGGCCCGCTCCTCATAGAAGCCGAGCCGGAGCACGAAGTCCTTGACCGGCCGGGGCGCCCACCAATTGAGGTCCCCCAGGATCCGCATCAGAGCCGGCACCATCACCCCCCGGACCAGGGTGGCGTCGACCGCCACCGCCACCGCCATGCCGACCCCGAGGATCTTGATGTCCAGGACATGCCCCAGGGCGAAGGCGGAGAAGACCGTGATCATGATCAGGGCGGCCGAGGTGATCACACCGCCGGTGGCCGCCAGCCCCTCTGCCACCGCCCGGCGGTTGTCCCCCGTCTCGACATAGATCTCACGGATCCTGGAGAGCAGGAACACCTCGTAGTCCATCGAGAGCCCGAACATGATCGCGAACATCAGGACTGGATCGGTGGCGGTGACGGACCCGGGGGCGGTGAACTGCAGCAGATTGGAGAGGTGCCCCTCCTGGAAGATCCAGACCATGGCCCCGAAGGCCGCGCTGATCGAGATCATGCTCATCAGCACCGCCTTGATCGGGAGGACCACCGACCCGAAGGTCAGGAACAGCACCACCATCGTGACCGCCACCACCAGCAGCACCGCCCACGGGATTTTCTGAGCGAAGGCGCTGAGGAAGTCCACCGACTGGGCGGCACCGCCCGTGACCAGCACCTGCGTCCCCGCCGGCCCCGCCATCTGGCGCACCCGTTGCACCAGGGCCGCCCCCCGGCGGGAGTCCGGCCCGAAGCTGTTGGCTACCTGGAACTGGGCGACGGGGCCCGCGATGTTGCCGGCGATGTAGGAGTTGAGCCCGGCCGGACGCTGGGCGGGCGCCAGCGTCAACGCCTTCAGATAGCTGGCGAGGGCCATCTTCGGCGGCGGGTTGAGAACTCCGCTGACGCCCTGGACGCCGGGGAGGGCGCGCACGCGGGCAAGGTACCTGGCGAGCTGCGCCTGCTGCGCCTCGCCGACCCTGCCTCCCAGCGGCTGGCGGTACTCCAGCACCAAGTTGAGGTCGTCCACGCCCCCGGCCTGGGGGAAGGAGTCGTTGAGGAGCGCGTAGCCGGTCCGCGCGGGGCCGACTGGGATCTCGGCCACGTTGCTGCCGGTGGAGAGGCGCAGGTTTAGGAAGGGGGTGCCCACCGCCAGCAGCACCACCAGGGTCGGCACCACGATCGCCACCGGATGGCTCATCACCCGGCGGGCGACCCAGCCCCAGAAGCTCGAGTGGTGGTCGGAGGGACGGTTGGCCCGGTGCAGGCTGCGGCGGACGCTGAGCCAGTTGATCCGGGTCCCCAGCAGCGACAGCAGCGCCGGCAGCGCGGTGAGGGCGAAGAGGAGCGTGAAGACCACCACCACCACCCCGCCGATCCCCATGCTGCCCAGCGCCGCGGCCGGGAACAGGGTCAGCGAGCTGAGGCCCACCGCGACCGCGGTCCCTGAGATCGCGACCGCCTTGCCGGCACTGGCGGTGGCGGCCTTGGCGGCGGTCTCGACATCGCTGTGGCTGATCTCCTCTCGGAAGCGCTTGACGAAGAACAGGGAGTAGTCGATCGCCAGCCCCAACCCGACGATGGTGGCCACATTGGTGACGAAGATCGACATCTGGAGGCGGGCCGCCAGCAGCGAGATCACCGCCAGCGCGGTCGGCACCGCCAGGCCCGCGATCACCAGCGGTAGCAGGGCGGCGATCACCGACCCGAACACGATGACCAGCAGCAGCATCGAGACCGGCAGCGCGATCAGCTCAGCCTGCTTGAGCTGCTGCTCCAGCGCGCTGTTGTAGAGAGCGTCTATGGCCGGCGCCCCGGTCACCCACATCTGCAGCCCGGGGGGCCTTGAGAGCCGGGCCTCCAGGGCCGTCAGCTGCCGGGTGGCAGCTGCCTCACTCAGCCTGAGGTTGACGAGAGCGAAGGTGGCGTGGCCGTGGTCGCCGATGAACATCGACTGCCCGGTGTCCTGGTAGTCGAGCACGCTGGCGACCTGGCTCTGCTGGGCCAGCTGGGCGAAGCTGCGCCCGACCTCGGCCTGCACCTCAGCACTGGCGGCGTTCGCCTCGGGGCTGCGGTACACCAGCAGAAGGTGGCTGGTCGCCGCTCCGAAGTGCTCGCTCAGCAGCCCGGCGGCGCGCTGGCTCTGGGACCCCGGAACGGTGAAGCCCCCGGCCACGAGCTGGCCCCCGAAGGGACCCGACAGCCCCAGCAGCAAGAGCATCAGGGCCACGGCCCCAACCGGGATCACCCGCCTGTGCCGGAACGCGAAATCCCCCAGCCGGCTGAACATCGCTGCTGCCTCTCCTGACCTCGGAACGGACCGGCGCCCGGTCTATGAATGAATATTCATTCAGACAGAGTGCTATGGTAGCAGCCAGTGCGTCCGCTCGCTGCCAAGGAGAGTGATCCGTTGGTTCCCACCGCAACCGATCCCGCTTCGAAGCACGCGGACCTGGTCCGGCAGCGCATCCTGGAGGGAGCCGCCAGGGCCTTCTCCCGCTCCGGCCTGCCGGGGACCAGCGTGCCTGAGATAGCGGCCGAGTGCGGCGTCTCCGTGGGCCTGCTCTACCGCTATTTCGCCGGCAAGACCGAGCTCTACACCGCCATCTGCACCAGCCAGACGGCCGACGAGATGGCCAGTCTGCGCCGGCAGATGGATCTCATCCAGGATCCCCGCCAGCGCCTGGAGCACGCGGTCGACTTCTACCTCGGGCGGCTGTCCGAGAACGGAGGAGCCGGCCTGCTCCTGAGCGCCCTCGCCGAAGCCCACACCAACGAGGCGGTGCGGCAGACGCTGCGGCTGCGCCGAGACGCGATCCGGTCCTTCATCGAGGCCTTTCTCACCGACGGCATCGCGGCCGGCGAGCTGGTCCCGGACCTGCCCGTCAGGACCTACGCGCGGGCGATCACCATGACCATCGACGGCGCGGTCGCGGACTGGGCGGTGTCCGGCCCCGACCTGGATCCGACCGCGATCCGGGCCGCGATCATCGACCTGCTGAGCGGACTCCTGGGGCCCAAGTCCGATCAACTCCCCAGGCCCACCTCGGCAAGTGCCTGAATCAGGTCCCGGAGGAGATCGTCGGGGTCCTCCACCCCCACTGAGAGGCGGACCAGCCCGGCCGGCAGGTACGCGTCCCCCGGCCACCGCCCACGGCGCTCCAGCAGGGACCCCACCGAACCAAGGCTGGTGGCGTTGGTCCAGACCCTGGTGGCGGCACAGAAGCGCTCCGCCAGCTCGGCTCCAGCATCCAGCTCCACTGTGATCATGGCCCCGTGGCGGCCCTCGAACTGGCGCGTGGCCAGCTCGTGCTGGGGATGATCGGGAAGGCCTGGATAGTGGACCCGGAGCACCCCGGGAGCGACCCCCATGGCCGCCGCCAAGAGCTGCGCGCTCGCCAGCTGGCGGGCGAGGCGGACGTCCAGGGTCCGCAGCCCGCGCAGGGCCAACCACGCCTCCAACTGGCCCGGGCAGGCCCCGGAGCTGGTGCGGTGGTCGGTCAGCCGGCGCAGGAGGCCCTGGTCGCGAGCCGCCACCACCCCCAGGATCAGGTCGTCGTGCCCGCCGATGTACTTGGACGCGGAGTGGACCACCAGGTCAGCTCCGAAGCTGAGGGGACGGCACAGGATCGGGGTTGCGAAGGTGTTGTCGACGACCATCAGCGCCCCCGCCTCGTGGATTGGCCGAGCGCAGGCGGCGAGGTCCGGAATCGTCAGCAGCGGGTTGCCCAAGGTCTCCAGCCACACCATCGCCGAGCCGCCCGCCGCCCGCCCCACGGCAAGGGTGTCGGTGGTGTCGATGAGATCCACCTCACAGCGGCCGGAAGCCCCCAGCTGCTGCAGCAGCTCGCGGGTGCCGGTGTACGAGTCCTGGGCGGCCACCACCCTGCCCCCCGCCGGGACCAGTTCCAGGACGGCCGCAATCCCCGCCATCCCGGATCCGAAGCTCACCGCTCCCGCCGCATCCTCGAGATCGGCCACGGCCCGCTCCAGCAGGGCCCAGGTCGGATTGTCCTCACGGCCGTACGCCCAGCCGCCGGGATTGGCGTGGTCGAAGGTGGCCGACATCACCAAGGGCGGCACCACCGCTCCCGACGCGAGGTCCTCGAAGCCGGACCCGTGGACCACCCGGGTGGCCATTGCCAGTCTCGACGCCATCTGGCGCTGGCCGCTCATCCGGCCCCCCCGCGCCGGGCGCCGCGAGAGACAATCGCCTCCGCCATCCTGCGGGTGGCCTCGTCGACCATCCCGCCTTCAAAGCCCGAGGCGCCGCCTTCGGCGCGGACCCGCTGGAGCACGGCCGTGGCCCGCTCCAGCTGCGCCGCGCTCGGGGTGAAGACCCGATTGACCGCCTCGAGCTGGGCCGGATGGATCGCCCACTTGCCGTCCAGGCCAAGGGCGGCGCCCCGGCGGCAGGCCCGCTCCAAGCCATCTTGGTCGGTGATCTGGGAGTAGGGACCGTCGATCACCTGCAGCCCGCGGGCCCTGGCCGCGACCGCGATCCGGTAGAGCGGGTACTGCCAGATGTCCCCTGGGTAGTCCTGGCCCTCGCCCCCGATTGTCAGCTGGGGCATGCCCATCGCGGCCGCGAAGTCACCGGGCCCGAATATCAGCGCCTCCAGCCGGGTCGAGGAGGCGGCCAGGTCCGAAGCCGCCTCCAGGCCCGCCGGGTCCTCGATCTGGAGCTCGATCCCGATCCGCCGCCCGAGCCCCGCCTCAGCCTCCAGAGAGGCCAGACAGCAGTCCACGAATCCGACCTCGGCGACGGAGCCCACCTTGGGCACCACCACGCAGTCCAGCCGAGCCCCTATCCGCCGCACCAGCTCGAGGAGGTCGCGCAGGATCTCGGGGGTCCCGACGCGGTTCACCCGAACCGCCAGAGTCCGGCTTCCGAAGTCGAGCGCCTCCACCAGCCCGACCAGGTCCGCGCGGGCTTGGGCCTTCCCGCCGGAGGCGACGGCATCCTCGAGATCGAGGATGACCTCGTCCGCCGGCAGGGCCGCCGCCTTGGCCACCATCCTGGGATTGCCCCCCGGGCAGATCAGGACCGAGCGCCGCGCCCGGGTCACTGCGACGGGCCGGGGTCGTCCCCCTCCTGTCCGAGCCGCTGCATCAGCTCCTCGATCATCCGGCGGGCCTCCGGATCCTCCAGGAGGCGCTCCCGGAAGGCGTCGGCCGCCTGGCGGATCTGGGGGTCGTCCATCAAGCGTTCCTGCATCTGGGAGAACTGCGAGAGCATGTCCTTGGCGGCGGCCTCCTGGGCCACCTGAAGAAGCACCGGCTGAGAGGCGGCGGCGGCCACCGCCTCCACCTGCTGCCGGATCATCTCGATCCCCTTGCAGCCCAGGCACTCCCCCCGCAGCTGGCAGTGACAGAGCTGACGCTTCAGCAAGTCCAGCTCCCGGTGCATTCCGCTCAGGTCGATCGCATCCGCCACTTGTGCAGGTTAGCCTACGCCGAATCGACCCGGCCGGGATCGATCACCCCGGTCTCAACCAGGCGCCCACCAACCTCGGCCGCCTCTTGACCGTTCCCGCCCCCGACCGTCGCCCAGCGGACTCTCTCGGGCTCCAGGTTCAGCGGGCACCGGTGGGCGAGTGCGAGGCGTTCCCCGAGCCACCGCTTCGGCCCGGCGCGCTCCCGGGGCCGCCGTGGCTGCCGCTTGGGCCCGGCGCGCTCCCGGAGCCGCCGTGGCTGCCGCTTGGGCCCGGCGCGCTCGCGGAGCCGCCGTGGCTGCCGCTTCGGCCCGATGTTGCGTGGGAGGTCAGGGCAGGGGGTGGAAGAACCCCGGGGTATGTCGTCAAAGCCTGGGTGCTGTGGGCGGCAACGGCGCCCCACGTCATCTGCGCAGCTCCCCGGTTGACGGGGCCGGGAACAATTCCAGCCCCACCCACGGCGAGGGCGCCTGCCGCCCCAGCCACGGCGGTGGTGTTGCCCAAGCCGGGAGCCACCCGGGCAGCGGTCGTGGCCAGCTCATTCAAGACCGGGATCTGGTTGATCAGCGCGCCCACACCCAGCACCCGCCAAAGCCGACCCACTGAGACGTTGAGGAAGGCCCTGACAATGCCGGGATCCAGCTGGCTGCCGGCGACCCGAACCAGCTCCGCCCGAGCGGAGGTCACGCTCACCGGACGGCGATAGGCGCGGGTGACGGTGATGGTGTCATAGACGTCTGCCACCGACACGATGCGCGCCCCGAGGCTGATCTGGTTGCCCCGCAACCCCTTCGGGTAGCCGCTGCCGTCATACCACTCGTGGTGCTGCTCGACCGCCGGACCCCACTGGCCCAGCCAGGGAACGATGGGGGCGATCAGCCGCGCCCCGGCCTCGGGGTGGCCGTGGATGATCCGCCACTCCATTGCGGTAGGCTCGCCGCGCTTGTTGAGGAGGCTCGCCGACACCGTCAGCTTGCCAATGTCGTGCAGGAGGGCGGACCAGCGCAGGCGGGCTCTGTCCCGCGACGGCAGCCTCAGCTCGGCCGCGATCATGTCAGTGAGGACCCGGACCCGCTCCCCGTGGCCGCGGGTGCGGCGGTCGTGGACGCTGAGGGCCACCACCAGCTCCAACACCGTCTGGGCAGCTGCGAGGTCACCCTCCTCGGCGGTCTTGCCCAGCTGCCTCAGGCGGCTGACCACCTCCTCGGGGCGGCGATTGCGCCGCGCCAGCGCAAAGCGCGCCGGAGCGTGGTCGGGAAAGATCATCGAGATCTTGAGAAGGGCGGCCAGTGGCAGCAGCTGCCGCATGACCCGCTCGGTCGCGAACAGCGCCGCCAGACTGGACAGCGACACCGCCGCCCACCACAAGGCGAGCCCCCCCAGGTCAGGGGGCCGCTGGATCAGGCGGGATGCGACGGTCGCCACCCCGGCCGAGACAGCGACCGGGATCACCACCACCGCCGCCTGCACTCCTCGTCCCAGCCAGGGGCGACTGGTCCAGGAGGGATCCTCCGGCTGGGTCGGCGGTGCCATCCTGATCTCCACTTCCGCGCTGGCTCTCCTGGGAGCAACGCTGGCTGGTGGATTCAGCTGGGCGGGACGCGAGCCGGTGACAGTCGCGCAACAACCGCTTCAGTTCGCCGTCAGTTCACGCCTGCGGGCGTGGCGCCGACCGCCGCAGGTCATCTGATGATCGCGGCCGGGTTCCCGGCCCGCAAACCGTTGGAGGCAAAGCTCGGGAGGCGCCCGCCCCGGGCTGCGACCGGATGTGGGTGGCACGGTCCCTGTCGTGGCGGCGTTCACGCGCCGGCATCTGGTCGGCGGCCCGGATGCCCCATCAGCGGCGGGCCGTGGCGCAGCCCCGTCAGTTGCTTCAGCGCGCCCTGAACCTCCCCGCTCGGTAACTGCTCACAGCCTCCTTGACAGGGGGCCGGAACCCCCGATAGGCTGACGTGAGAGATCTGGTCGCTGCACTCCATCACACTCCACGTTTTGCAAATTTCATTGAACCAGTTGCGCAAGGACCTGCCTGCCACTTTGGCAGGCGCTCACGAAGAGATTCTGCTTCTTCGCCCGCTCGTTTTCGACCAGCAAGCGCTGCTTGAGGGACTGCAGAAGAGCAATCAGACGCAGGCTATTCGAATCGCCGAGCTGGAGAGCATGGTCTTTGGGAAGAAGAAGAAGCGGAAAGCTCCACCGCCGCCCGGACCGTCGGGAGATGGCGGCTCAACTCACACGGCTAGGCCACGCGGCCATGAGAGCTACCGGCGGGCGGTGCCTCCCGACGAGGCGGTGACCTATACGGTGGAGCGTTCCGTGAGCGGCTGTGCCTGCGGGGGCACCCTGGTTGACGTCACCGTGCATGATCGCTATGTCGAGGACATTCCGCTGCCGGATCTGA
>JAKAWF010000401.1 GCA_021817025.1 bacterium | reverse complement strand
AGACCCGTATTTCGGGCAGACCCGCCTGGCGAGCTCGCCGCTCGACCACGTCGCCCACGCCGTCCGGGGTCATAGGACCGCCATGGCCTAGCCACAGGGAGGCAGAACTCGCTACTCGGTGGCCGGCTCTGGCCCGCTGGTAACGGTTCAGGGTCATGGCCGCCTTGGCTCCCAAGGGGAGCAGGCGCGGACGGGAGCCCTTGCCCACAACCCGGATGGTGCGGGCCTGCCAGTCGATGTCCGACACGTGCAGGTTTGCCACCTCCGACAGCCGGGCCCCGGTGTCGATGAAGAGGGTGATGATGGCGGAGTCCCTACGGTCCTCGAACGTCCGGCCCTCGCAGGCCCGCAGCAGCTTCCGAAGATCGTCGGCCGCCGGCACGGGCGGCGGAGTCTCAGGGATCGAGGGGGGCTTCATGCCCGCCATCGGGTTGACCGGCCAGCTCCCCCTCCGCGACCGCCCACCCGAAGAATCGCAGCAGGCCCCGGTACCGGGTCGCGACGCTGGCTGGCATCCGCCGCTTATGCAGGTCAGCGAGCCAGGCCAGGATGTGCCGCCGCTCCACCTCCGCTGCTGCCGTGGGCCAGCCCTGCTCCCCGGCGTAGGCCGCGTAGAAGCGAACGGTGTCCCCGTAGGACCGGGATCGTCCGGGGGGACTTGCCCTCCGCCGCCATGGTCAGCAGGAAGCCTTCCAGCAGGGTCAGCAGGTCCGGCGTCGGTCGCCGCAGGGGTGCCCCAGAGGGTCTTGCCACTCCCTCAGCACAGTGTCCACTTATACGGCCGTCAAGCGTTGTGCTGGCGGCGCGGATCCCCAATTGTCCAGTTATACGGCTCCACTGATCTCAGTGGAGCGGGAGACGGGGGTCGAACCCGCGACCTTCTCCTTGGCAAGGAGACGCTCTACCACTGAGCCACTCCCGCGACCTCGTCGAGGATAGCAGACGCCTCACCGCGCCAGCGCCACTATGGAAAGAGCCGCGGCGAGGCCCAGCGGCCCAGCGAACCATCCGGCGGCCCAGAAGTGCCGGGAGCGCACGGAAGCTGCCCCACCCCCGGGGGCGAGGATTATCAGGGTGGAGAGTGACCCGGTCGGGGCCAGATTGGCTCCCAGGTCAGCCCCGGCAATGAGAGGGATCCCCAGCCGCCGGAGCTGTCCAACCGCGCCCAGCCCGGCCATGCCCAGGAACGCCGCCGGGAGGTTGTTGGCGATCGCGCTCGTGCCCGCGGCCGCCAGGCCCACCCGGACCTGCGACCCGACGCCGCCCTGACCAACCAGCTCGTGGATCAGGGCGGCCAGCGGCGCAGCGGACTGCAGCCCGGCGCCCAGCACGGCGAGCCCGGCCACGAGGGGTAGAAGCGACCACCGGCCTGTACGCACGGACCGCAGTGGCGACACCCCACCCCTGGTCCACCCGATGATCACCGCCCCGACCCCTCCGAGGAACGTCGGCGGCCCGAGAGACAAACCGCTCGCTCCGGACCAAAGGTCCACTCCGAGCAGGACGCCGAGCAGCGCGCCGAGCCCGACCAATTTGCCCAGGTCCCGGTCCGGGCGCGCGAGCTCCGGAGGTGACGAGACTGGGGGCAGCCGGCGGGTGAGCAACCAGGTGAGGGCGAGGCCGGCCAGGAGCACCGCGAGCAGTGCCGCCGGGGTCACCTCAGCCAGGTAGCTGGAGAGGGGGATATGATCGCGCTCGAGGACCAAGAGGTTCACCGGGTTGCTGACCGGAAGGACCAGGGAGGCGGCGTTGGCCATGACCGCGATCCCGACCAGGAAGCGAGCCGACGAGAGCCCGCGTGCCGCCACCCTCCGCGCCACTATGGGCGCCACCAGAAGGGCGGCGGCGTCGTTGGAGAAGAGCGCCGTGACCCCGGCGGTCAGCAGCAGCGATGCGACCATGAGCCTCCTCGGGCTGGTGCCCGACCACCGCTCCGCCCGGTCCAGCAGCCACTCCATGGCTCCCGCCTCGGCGAGCGCCACGGTGAGGAGCACCAGCCCGGCGAAGAAGAGGAGCACCTGCCACGTGTCTCCCAACCCGGCGTATGCCAAGGGGAGGGGCACAAGCCCCGTTGACAGGGCGATGGCGGCACCGCCAGCCGCCCACCACCCGCCCCCCAGGCCGAGGGGCCGGATCAGCGTGGCCAGGCACACCCCGGCAAAGATGGCCCCCAGCAGCGTGACACTTAACATATCTGTGTAAAGAGTAGCGCATGTGTATTCTCGTCGTATAGACCTGGGCTCTCAATGATGCGTCAAGACGATGACTCCCTGGACCAGGACCGGCAGCGGCTGATCGCCGATGCCAGCCGGGAGATCGGCGTGAGCGCCCGGGTGCTGCGGTACTGGGAGCAGCTGGGGGTGGTCCGCCCGTCACGGGACCCCAGGGGTCGGCGCCACTTCAGCCGCCACGACCTGCTGGCCATGGCGCTCATCCAGGAGCTGCTGGACTCGACGGGAGCCTCGATCTCAGACCTCCGGCTGCTGCGGGAGATGGCCGAACGAGAGGTGGAGGCAGCGCTCCGGGACCCTCTCACCCGCCTGCGCCTGCTCTTTCAGCGGCAGGCGGCGGAGCCCCATTTCCACCGGCTCATCGCGGAGCGGCTCCCCCCTCGGCTCCCGCCGGAGAGAGGCCCGCGCCCGCCCCTACCCCACCGCGGTGAGCCGCCGCTCCCGCCTCCCCCGCTCCGGCCCCCGGAGGGCTAGCCAGGCCTGGTAGGACGCGCCCCCTGGCAGCCAGGCCGCCCAGGGACGGTCGGCGCCGGGCTCAGGCCGCTGCGGGTACCCGCCCACCCTGCCCTCGAGTCGCCATATCCGGCGGGCAAACCGCTGGTCCCACCCCACCGGCGCCTCGCGAAAGGCCAGCTTCGCCAGCTCCAGAGCGGACTCCGGGTCGGCCTGCCGGTGCTCCAGGTCGACGCAGAGCGCCTCGGCGGCCTCGGGGTCGTGCCACCTCTCCCAAATCGAGGTCCAGGCAGCGAACGCCTCGGTCGGCCGGTCCTGTCGGCGCAGCAGCCGGGCTCGCCTGAGGGCGCCCGCGTGGTCCAGCGGCGCCGGCGCGAGCTCCTCCGCCCGGCGGTAGCTGGTGTGTGCCTCCTCCAGCCGTCCTCGGGCCTCGGCAAAGCGCCCCAGGCTCAGCCAGTCGCTGGGGTCCGGATCTTCCACGGCCAGATGCTGGACCACATGGTCGAGAAGGCGAAGGAGGGACACCACGTCCTCTCGGTTGTGGCGCACCACAGCCGCCAGCGGGGCGGCGTCGCCGTCTCGAAGGAACTGCCAGAAGCGTTCGGGGGCCTCCCGGCCGGGGAGGTCGCCATCCCGCTTGAGGTGCAACAGCTCCACCTCGGCGGCCCTCAGGGTGCAGCGCTCCAGGCGATGCCGGAAGAGGCGGCGCACCACCGGGAGGAGGTCCAGATGGGGCGTCGCCGGCCAGGCGCGATCCACCCCGGCCATCACCATGCGGGAGCGGAGCAGCGGCAGATCGTAACTTCCCCCGTTGTAGGTGACCAGCAGCTCCGCC
>JAKAWF010000400.1 GCA_021817025.1 bacterium | reverse complement strand
GCCCTGCCCGCCAGCACGGTCGCGAACTGGCTCATGGATGGACCTGTCTCTCCGAGGTCACGGTAGTTCTCCACCTCCACCACCCTGACGCCGTCCGCTTCCAGCTTCGGCAACGTCTGGGCCATCGCCTGGGTTCCCGCCTGGCAACTGCTGCACCAGGTGGTCACGAACCACAGCAAGGTCGGGGTGCCCCGGAGCGAGGCGACGGTGGTGGTCGCGCCCCCGGTGGTGGTCAGCGTCCCGTTCGGGGCAGGCTGGCCGAGGGCAGCCACGGGTACCGCTGCTCCGTGGGCGTCCCGCGGACTCCCACTGAAGTGGAGGCCGAGAACGACGCCCCCCAGCACGACCACTGCCGCCGCGGCCGCGATCCAGCCTCCACGAATCCGGCGGCGGCGAGAGATCTCAGCCCGCAGCTGCTGGCGTTCGCGCCTGGTGCTGCGGGGTGGGCTGGCGCGCCGCTTGCTCACGCCCCCCCTCCCCTGCCGTCGGAACCAGCCGCCATACCTCCGACAGGCAGGGAGTGCGGGGTGCCTGCCGACTTTAACGGCTGGCGTTGGTCGCAGCCTGCCGGCTCCAGGCATGCTGCGCGGGACACCTTGCGCAGGCTCCACCCGCACGTGCCGGCGATCAGGAGCAGGCTGGCGAGGAGGAGAGGCGTCTGCTCGGTCGCGAAGAAGTGCTGAACGCCCCCGGTGGTTGAGTACAGGCTGGCGCCGGAGAGCCCTACGAACGCGAGGAAACTCGGCACCAAAGGGGTACAGCAGAGAAAGCTGGGGAGCAGGCTGACGACGGCGGCTAACCCCCCCGCCCGCGCAGGCCGCCCCACAGCGACTGCTCTCATCGCGTGGAACTGGATCATGAGGAGGAACGCGAGGCCGAAGCCCAGGAGCAAGCTCCAGGCCCCCAACAGGGGGGTGAGGTAGCTCCAGTTGTCCAGCCCGACACGCTGGGTGTACGAGAAGGGAAGCAGCAGGCTGTATAGAACGGACGCCGAGATTCCGAGCAGCACATAGGCGGCCACGCGCGCTCCCGAGCTCAGCACCTGTCTCACCGCCCGGGCCAGCTCAGTGGTCCCATCTGCGAGGCGCTGCCAGCCGCTCACTTGGCCCAATCGCCACCTCCAGGTGGGCAGCACTGTGCAACTCCCAGTGCCGTACGCCTCCTTCGCCAGAGAACGAAGGCGCCGGCCCCCACGATCAAGGTCACGGCTCCACCGAGGGCTCCTAGGAAGGCGGTGCCGGCTGCAGCTGCCAGCGCGATCACGAGGGGGCCGCCGCAACAGATGAGTGGGACGGCCAGGAGGAGGTACGCGCCCCATGAGCCTCGACTCTCCGAAGCGTGGCGCAACTCCGGGGCGCTGCCTGCGGCGGGCACCGTTGCCCCTTGGACGGTGTCGCCCACGACCGCACTCAGGGGCATGCCCCGCCCCGAGTGGAGGCGGTCACTCTGTTCATCTGAGCGGGTGGGGAGGGTGTCCAGAGGGCAGTCGCCTACTCCGTCGGCTTGCACGCGCACATGCTACTACACATTTGTATATCGGTCAAGTAGGGCTGCGTGGGCGGGGCTTGAGACCTCCTGCCGATCGACATGCGGTCCAAGTGGCGGGGAGGCTGATGGCCGCGAGGCAGAGAACGAGCCCGACCGGGGTGGGGTGTCCCGCCAGGAAGGTGCACAGGGATGACGCCAGCAGGGCGGCAAGGGCGGCGACCAGGGTGGCTGTGCCGACTGTGGCAGGCAGATGCCGGCCGGGGCCAGAGGTGAGCCGCCGAATTCGGTATCGGATGTGCTCCGGATCCGACGCAGCGGACTCCACGCCATGAGCGGAGTGGCTCTCTCCCATGGCCAGCAGGGCCCTTAGGACCGCACCTCTGCCAACGAAGCGGAGCGCCTGCCTGTCGGCTACCGCTTCAAGTTCGCGACGAAGCCCCGAAGTGAGCCAGCGCACCGGCGGGAGTCGGCCATAGGCGCCCTCCACCGCTGCCGCCAGGACGAGAAGGCGCGCGTGGCCCAGCCGAGTGTGGGCCGCCTCATGCTCCAGCACAGCCCGGGCCTGCTCTGACGATAGGCCCACCAGGGCACCCCGACTCACGACCGCTTGAGGAGCCAGGAAGCCCACGGAAAACGCCACCTTCACATCGGTCGGAAAGACCAGGACCTGCTGGCCGGACTCGGTCATCACCCGTTCCGCACAGAACAGGGCCACGCTGCGGAGACGGCCGGCGCGCAGACGTCGGTATTCCACGATCATCGGGAGCAGGAGCGGTGCCAGGAGCAGGGTCGCAAGAGCTCCCCCGAGGACCGTCCAATCTCGTGAATTCAGACCCAGCCAACAGACTCCGGCGTAATGAGCATGGCCCCCGGCGGCCGCGGCCGAGATGACAACCACCAGGCACCCCGTTGCGGCGGTAGGAAGCAACGCCCAAGCGCCGAGCCCGAGGAGGTCCGCCGCGGCCAGCGCGCCGGGTGACGCGGACTCCAGCAGCCGCGACCTCGTGGCGATCGGCAGCAGGCTGAAGGTGACCAGGATCAGGGCGGCCGAGATGAGGAGGGTCACTTGGGCCCGAGCTGCTCCAGCGCCGAGCGCAGGTCATCGATCAGGCTAGGATCCTCGATCCTCTCCACGAAGTGCGCCAGGACCGCGCCCCGATCAGTGACCGACGCAACCAGCCGCTCGATCGCCTGGGCGGCCAACTCCTCAGGGGTGCCCGCGGCCCGGTAGCGGTAGGTGCCGTCGATGAGCTCGCGCTCGACCAATCCCTTGGCCATGAGCCGAGAGAGGATGGTCATGACGGTGGTGTACGCGCGCTCCGGCGGCGACAGCATCGAGGCCAGTTCGCGCCCCGAGACCGGGGTCCTGACTTGCCACAGGCGGTCCAGAACCTCGCTCTCGAGCCTCCCCACCCTCTGACCGGCGATGAGCCGCCTTGCCATTCGCCCTCCTGACGTGTGCGAGGGGTTACTACACTATGGTAGAGGGAATCCTGCGCTGCCTTGGGGTCCGGATCAAAGGGCGCTGACGATGTCAGCCTTGAACTAGTTGATGGGCTGGCAGGGAGACGGCGGTAGGGGGTCAGGGATGTGCTGTCGGCGTAGCCGGCCCCGGTGAGGGCCATCTACCACCATACGGCCCGCGGCGCCGCTTGAACCCCCGTGGTCCAGGTTCTGGACCGGCTGGAGCCCACGGTGCCCAAGGTGACCACGATGCCGCGCGGGGCCAATGAGGACATCGGCGCCTACCTGGGCTTCCCCCAAGACCACCCTGCCGCCGTCATCTCCCATGGCGACATCGATCGGGTTACCGCCGAGGTCGGTCGTCGAGCCAAGGTGGTGAGGGTCTGTAGCAGTGGTGTGTCTTGCTAAGCGAACATGAGTGATGGGCAAGACTTGGTGGCATGGCATTGCTGCGACTCAAGGCGGCGGCGGAGGTGCTGGGAGTGCACCCGGTGACGTTGCGCCGTTGGGCAGACGAGGGCCGGGTGCCGGTGGTGCGCCCGGGCCGGGAACGGAGATTCCGCACCGAGGAGCT
>JAKAWF010000399.1 GCA_021817025.1 bacterium | reverse complement strand
GCCTGGCCCACCAGCGACCCGATCCCGAAGAGCTGGCCGGGAACCACCACGGCGGTCGTCAGTTCATGCCCGTCGGGGGTGAGCTGGTAGAGGCGCACTCGCCCACTCTTCAGCAGGAAGACTCGCTCCCCCCCTTCCCGCAGGCAGTTTTGACCAGACGCGAACGTTCGCATCTGCAGCTCGTGGGAGATGGCCAGGACCTCCTCGTCCGACATCTCATCGAAGAGGTTGAGGCGCCGCAGGTACCAGACCTTTTCAGGCACCCGCTCAGCCTACCCTCCCCGAGGGTGACGAGCCATGAGCGGGATCACAAACATGGGTTCGTGAATCTGATCACGGAATCCATCCGTATCGACTGGCGAGGATCTGACCATCGGGTGGTCCGGTGGGTTCGAAGGAGGGACGCTGGGTGCTGGCCAGGTTTCAAGGCAAGTCGACTCTCCCCCCGGAGGGCTTCAGCTCCTCCGAGGCGATCGGCGCCCCGCGGTCCCTCCTCGGGATTGCTGCGGCCGTCCCTCCACAGTTCCCCGGCTGGAGGGCATTCCTGTGACGAGCCCGGTCACGGGCACACGCTCCGGGGGCGCGCCTGACCTGGGCATGCGGCGGCAGACCGCGGCTCATCCCACGGCATCCATCCGTTCCGCCAGTTCGGTCGATCGGCCCGGTCGCATGGGTTCCAGGTGGGAATCCGCCACTCCGGCCAGGGCCCGGCGGCTGGCTGCCCTTCCCGGCCAGGGGTGGTGCCTGGGGCCCGCCCCTGGCCTGTCACCGGCTGGGACCTCGTGAGGATCGGCCGCCGGCCACCGGTTCGCCCCCCCGAATCGGCCCGAACGTTCGTGGATGCCGCTTTGGCAGAGCTGGCGGGCGATCGGTGGTCGCCGGAGGCGTGGGCCCGCTTCCTCGTGGTCAGCGGACGGCGCTCTCTGGCCGATTCGCGCGACCGTCCCTGGGCTCTGGTCGAGGGCCTGGGGCTGGGGGCTGTCCTCTGCGCGAGCGGGCACCGCCGGGCGGGCGTCCTGGTCACGAGCATGGTGGTCACCCACCTCGGGATGCTGGAGGGGCCTGACCGCGGGCTGGGCTGGGCCAACCGGCTGACCCTGGTACGAGCGGCGCTCCCCGCGCTGGTCCCCGATCGGCCGGTTGTCGGGGCGGTTACGGCGCTGCTTACCGACCTGGCCGACGGCCGGGTGGCTCGCCGCGGTCGCCCGACCGCCTTCGGCGCCTATGCCGACTCCATCACCGACCTGGTGTTCTGGAGTTGGTTCGCGGCCCGCCACGAGTCCGACCGGCTGTGGCGCACGGCGTGTCTCAGCCTCTGGCTGGCACCGGCAGTGACCGTGACGGTCATGTACTTCGCCAGGGGACGCAGCGTGGATTACCCGCGGCCATTCGCCTATCGCGCGCTGGCGGTGGGCTGCCAGGTGGCGGTCGCGCTGCGGGCCGCCTTCCGGGAGTTCCAACGCCAGCCCGCAAAAGATCCAAGAGCTGTCATCGCGAGTAGAGGAGTGAAATGAGCAAGGTCGCCAGCCGGTTGCCCACGCCAGTCAAGCAGGACGCCGACTACATCTTCCACGAGCTGACGCGCAGCATCTGTCCCACCTGCCGGCGGGTCATCGACGCCAAGGTGTTGCTTCGCGAGCAGAAGGTCTACATGCGGAAGCGCTGCCCGGAGCACGGTGAGTTCGAGGCACTGATCTACGCAGATGCCGCCGCCTACGTTCGCAACTCGGGGTACAACAAGCCTGGCACCCTGCCGCTGCGCCGGAGCCACGGGGTGGAGCACGGCTGCCCCTACGACTGCGGTCTGTGCCCCGACCATCAGCAGCACACCTGCCTCGGGATCATCGAGGTGAACTCCGCCTGCAACATGGACTGTCCCCTCTGCTTCGCCAACGCTGGACCTGGCTTTAACCTGACCCTGGAGGAGGTGGAGCAGATCCTCGACGACCTGGTCGCTTCAGAGGGCCGACCGGACGTGGTTCAGTTCTCCGGCGGTGAGCCCAGCATCCACCCCCAGATCGTGCCCATGATGAAGGCGGCCAAGGCGCGGAACATCCGCCACGTCATGCTCAACACCAATGGGAAGCGCATTGCCGCCGACGACGAGTTCCTCGCCGCCCTGGGCGAACTGCGCATCTCCATCTACTTTCAGTTCGACGGGTTCGAGGAGCGGACCTACGAGCTGATCCGCGGGGAGCCCGGCATCCTGCCCGAGAAGCTCCGAGCCCTGGACCGGCTGGCGGAGGCCGGCTGCGGCGTGGTGCTCGTGCCCGCGGTGGAGCGGGGGGTGAATGAGCATGAGGTGGGACGGATCGTCCAGTTCGGCCTGGACCATCCGGCGGTCAGGGGGATCAACTTTCAACCGGCCTTCCACGCCGGCCGCCACGCCGACTTCGACCCCCGTGAGCGGATGACCATTCCCGACGTCCTCCGCCTGATCCAGGAGCAGACGGAAGGGCTGTTCCAGACCTCGGACTTTGTCCCGGTTCCCTGCTGTTTCCCCACCTGCAACTCGGTCACCTACGCCTTCGTGGACGGGGGCCGCGTCACCCCCCTGCCACGCATCCTCAACGTGGAGGACTACCTGGACTACCTGACCAATCGGGCGATCCCCGACCTTAGCTCGGAGATCCAGGCGGCGCTGGAGGGGCTCTGGTCCTCCTCCGCCGTCCCCGGGGGCGACAAGGCGGCCATGGAATTCGCCCTCTCCTGTGAGTCGTGCGGTCTCGCGGGCCTCGACCTTGGCGAGGTCGGCCGGAAGATGTTCATGGTCATGCTCCAGGACTTCATGGACCCGTGGACCTTCAATCAGAAGAACCTCATGAAGTGCTGCAAGGAGTTCCTACTTCCCGACGGGCACCAGATCCCCTTCTGCGCCTACAACACGATCGGCTACCGGGAGCAGGCGAGGGCTCAGCTCACGGCCCGCCAGAGGGCGCGCCACCGCTCCAAGCGGGAGAAGCGAGAGTTCGTGCCAGAGCCCATCTCCTTCAGCTTCCACAGGCCGGGCGGTCCGCCCGTGACCGCGCCGCTGCCCATGCGCGGAGATGGCGCCGGGGTGGGGGCGTGAACTCGGGGGCGGCCCCAGCGGCCGTCCTTAAGAGCTGCTGCGCCAACCTCTACTCGAGCGAAGCGGTGCGGGTGCTGGTCGGGGAGAGCTTCCACCCAGGTGGAATGGAACTCACTCGCCGGCTCGCCGACCTGCTCGATCTGCGGTCGGGTGATGAGGTGTTGGACATAGCCTCTGGGCCCGGGACCTCGGCGGTCGAGCTGGCATCGAGCCTGGGATGCTCCGTCACCGGGGTCGAGCTCTCAGCCAGCACCAGGAAGCTGGCCGAGGAGCGGGCAGCTGCGGCCGGGGTTCAGGACCGCGTCCGCTTCGTGGCCGGGGATGCCGAGCGACTGCCGGTGGATGCTGCCGCCTTCGACGCGGTCATATGCGAATGCGCCTTCTGCACCTTCCCCGGCAAGTCCCAGGCCGCCGCGGAGATCCAGCGGGTGCTGCGGCCCGGCGGCCGGGTCGGCCTG
>JAKAWF010000398.1 GCA_021817025.1 bacterium | reverse complement strand
CCAGATTGGGTTCACGGTGACGCTGAACAATGCGGGGCCGGGTGCCTCGACGGGGACGACGCTGAACGACCCGCTGCCAGGAGGCACGGGTGTGAGCTGGTCGCTGGACGGCACGGGCAGCTCGATCCCGACTGGGATCGACTGTGCGGTGACGGGGACGGCGCCGAGCCAGACCCTGAGTTGTGGGACCAGCCCGGTGACTAGCGGGACGTTCACGCTTGCGGCGGGGACGAGCATCGTGCTGCACGTGATCAGCCAGACCACCGGGTCGAGCTGCGGCACCTACAACAACACGGCGAGCTACGTGTCGGGCAATGACGGTCAGAGCTCGGCGAGCGCCAGCACCACGGTGAACTGCCCGGCCGGTGCAGTCCTGGGTGCCAGCACTACCACACCGACCACCGGTGCAGACCTGTTGCCCGGTGCGCTGGCGGCTCTGCTACTCATGCTGGCTGGCAGTCTGCTTCTCATCGTCGGCAGGAGATTGCGGCGCCGCGGTGCCGCCTGACCTGACTACCACGCTGGCGCCCGGTGGGCCAGTCGGATCCGGGGACCAGATGGTCCCCGGGTCCGACGCGGCTTGGTCGAGTGCAGACCGCGCTGCTGCGTCTGGCGCCTTCCGCGCGGGAACCACCAGCCCGCGGCTGCACTGGCCCAGGATTCGGCCCGCCAGATAGTTCGCGGGCCTGCGCGCGCACTTTTGGCGCTACCTGCCGACCGAGAAGCGCAAGTTTATGCAAGGCAGCCGCCAGGCGACGGGTGGGGCAACGGCGCGGAGGGTTGCGCTATCATGGAGCGGCATGGCTTGGTCACGGTGGCGGCCGCTTTTTCTGTCCGTCGTGGCCCTAGTCTTTGTCGCAGGGTGCGGCCAGACAACGACAGCCGGACCGAACAGCAGAATTACGTCGGGCAGCACGACGTGCGACCTCATTGCCGCCGGAGCCGCGCCAGCCCTTGCGCAGGTCCGTTACTCGATTAGCGGAAACATAGTCAGTCAGGTCTTGCCTGATGCGTTCTATTACTGGGTCGTCGTCGTGCCCGCGACAAGCGGGCTTGACTCGGTTACCATCACACAGTCCACGAGCCCGGTGAGCGGTCCACTATTCCCTGTCAGCGGAGGCATAGTGGGAAAGGTTGGTTCTGTGGCGGGGGTGTGTGACTTGGTGACCAACACCATCACGTCCCCGAGTGGTGCGATCCAGGTCCACTTCGCTGCGACAAAAGGCACGAAGTTCTATATCGGCATTAGGTTCTCCACCTCGGAAATCGTCAGGCACGCTGCACCATCGAGTGGGACGCTGAAGTTCTTTTTCCACACCGTCGGGGTGCCCCGCTCGACGAGCGAACTGGACCTTGTTAAGTCCTAGTCGCAATTTTCTCGTAAGCTCTGCCCCGCGCTAGGGGGGGCGCGTGGTGCGTTTTGGGTGCGGCGCTAGGCGTAGTGGTGCGGGTGGAGGGATGCCCAGGGGCCCCGGGATCGGGCGGCGGGGTCCGGCCCGCGGCACCCCGACTCCCCTGAGAAACTTCGAATCGCTGCCATCTTCTCCGCGGTGCGGCGCAGCGCTGCCCAGGACCTGCCTGTACTGCACCGTACCGTGATCCATACCCACCTGGCCCGCCAGGTCGAGGTGGGCTTCGGTGCGGAACTGGTCCGCCAGACTGGGCTGCCCTGCCTGGGCGGTGATCGGCATCAGCCAGCACGGGTCGAAGCGGAGCGCTCAAGGCGGTGGCAAGCCCTGGCCCGCTTAGTCCGCTTGGGGCGGCGAACCATCCCGCTGGCGCCGAACAGCTGGCACTATGCCAACGCCTTCCTCGGCAGCGCCCCGTAGAGGGCCAGCTTCTCCTGACCGCCTGCCGCTTCCACCCCAGACTCCCCCTTTGCCCGGCATCAACCTGCTGTTGGACCAATGGGGCAGCCGCTCTGATTGCAAGCGGTGCGCCGATACCGTCGTCGCGCTGCTCCCGGGTGCGAGTCTGGAGGCCGGATACCGCCGCGCCCGCCCATACCGCCCCTCAGCCGGTTTCGGCAAGCGATAGAGATTGAGCTCCCAGTTTCAACCCTCCGGCGCGTCGGGGCGTCGGTCGGCAGGACGCTGGGGCTGGATCAGCAGCCCGGGGAAACTCCGGCGCGGACCACTCCAGGGCCCAGGAGGGGCGTCCAGGAGGTCGGCCAGCGCGTAGGCGGTGGACTCGTAGTTGACGCGCCAGCCGTGGAAATGGGGCCAGGCCGCTTCCCAGGTGCGCTCCATCGGGAACCCGGCCCGGCTCAGCATCGCGCAGGCGCTCTGGAACTCGGGCCAGGTCAGCTGGATGGGATCGTCGGGCCGGGGGTCGGAGGAATAGGGGATCCTCAGGGTGTCGCAGACGGCGCGCAGCGCGGCATACCCCATCCGCAGGCACGCCCGGGCCTCCACCGGGGCTCCGGTCGGGCACAGGCTGAGGCAGAGCGCAGCCGAGTCCAGCACCGCCAGCAGGGCACGATCCAGGAGCGGAGCGGTTGGGGGGAGCGGAGCGTGAGCAGCACGGGGTAGGTGGAGTGGCTCTCGGCCAGATCGGCGGCCCACTCCTCCCAACTTCGATAGAGGCTGCCGAGGCTGCCGCTGATGCCGATCAGCTGGTGGCGGATCAAGATCTCCGGCCCCCAGGCCGGGGCCCCGGCGCGGAACTGGAGCAGGGTCACCAAAGTCTCCCGGCGGTTGAAGGCGGCATAGATCGTGGGCAGGTAGGCGATCTGGATCGCGATCAGGGCGGGGCCGCTGGCCGCCGCCAGGAAGGTCAGGACCATTGGCCCGGGGTGATCGTTGGTGGCGAACCCCAGGGTGAAGAGGGCGGAGCCCGCCAGCCGGAGCCCTCCGCCGAGGGACTGCCCAGTCACCGCCGCCAGCAGCATCCCGTACCCGAGCAGCAGGGCTCCCAGCCAGGTGATCAGCCCCCCGATGAGGATCGCCGGCCCCTGCAGGGCCAGGAGCCGGTCCTTGTCCTCGAAGCGCTCCCTCCGGCTGGCGACCGCGGTGAGAAGCCGGCGCGAGAACCGGGCGGCAAGGGTCACGACCCATCCGTAACCGCCGCGGGGGACCACCAGCTCGCGCACAATGCTGGCCCAGGCGGCGAGCACCACCAGGGCGCCGACCAGCCCCTCCAGGACGGCGAGGGCCGCGGTCAGGTGCTTCCTTCGGTGGTGGAGTTGGCCGGGCGGCGCCTGCGCCCCCCCCGGTGGCGGCGGCGCCGCCCCGCCGGAACCGCGACTCCATCGGGCCGCTGCCGGGCCCTCGGGGGCTCCACCGGCCGGGGCTCCGGGGGCATGCCTACAGCGACCAGGTCGCCGAGGGTGCGCCATCCGTGCTCGCGGCTGCCGATCTTGACCAGCTCGATGAAGCAGTCGGCGGTGGCCTCGGCGTCGGCGAGTGCGAAGTGGGGCTGGCGGTGGCTCACCCCCAGCCGCTCGCACAGGCGCTCCAACCCGATCGTGTCCCGCAGTCCGAACAGGAAGCCGGCCATCCTGGAGGTGTCAAGGTGCAGCTTAGATCG
>JAKAWF010000397.1 GCA_021817025.1 bacterium | reverse complement strand
CCGTTTTACACTTCTTGATCTCGGGCGCCCTGAATGGTGAAGTCGGGGCAGGACTGGGGTCGGTCGGGCGCCAACGCCGCCAATTGGCTTCGTTGTAGCGATCGGCTACCTCATCGACTGGTTCACCACATTCCGACAACCTCGGTGATGAGAGCTCCCGACCTGGGCCTCAGGCGCGGTCGGGGGCTGGCGGCGCTCGGCGTCCTGACTACCGGGCTTGTTCATCAAGCCCTCGCGCAGAAGGCGATGACCGTCACCTGCTCGGCGCGAGGCCTCGCTGTCGATCGGAAGGGCCGGATCAGGGAGCCCCGTCCGGCCAGAACGGCCATCGTCTTGTCGGTGCCCACCCTGTAACCCCGACTGGTGGCAACTCGTTTCCCCTGTAGTGATGGGTGACGGGGTGCGTCCACGATCTGGCGGCGCCGCATGACCCGACTCCGCTCGGTCATCGTCGGGACCGCTATATTTGCCGCTGTCCCGGTCTCGGTTTGGTTCGTGATCGGACTCGGGCACAGAACGGGCGCAGAGACCGCTTCTGTCGCCACGCGGCCGAGCAGTGCCGTCGGCACCACCCCAGTCGCCTCCCCAGCGCCGGCCTTTGCGTGGACGTGGACGCCGTACCCGGGAAAGCCATCCGTGTCCCCGTATGTGCCGCCGGCGACAGCCCAGGTGGTGTCGACCGTCAAAGCACCGCCGCCGCTCATTGTCACATACGACATGAGCGAGAAGATCACCGCGACCTCACCGGCGCGATACATTGCGCGCAACTATCAGGGCGAGGTCGTCGGAAGCATCACCATCGATCAGGCGGCTCAGGCGGCTGGGGTGCTGGTTTCGCCTGATGGCTCGAAGCTCCTCATCGGGGACCTAGTCTTCAGCATCTACGGTCACGAGCTGGCAGATCTCTACTCCGCCACGTACCCGAATGCCCTGGTTCAGCCGATCTGGGCTGACGACTCGGATCACCTCTGCGGGATCGCCTCAGGAAACTCAACAGGTCAGGTCCGGGGCGCCCTCCTAGAGTTCTCCGCAGCTGGCGGCTTCCGCACCGTCGCCCAGCTCGGCCCCCTCAGCGGAACGGGTGGCGGCTGGTCGGTGCTGGCATGCAGCCCAACAGCGGATCGCGCCGTAGTCTGGCAACAGCACGGTTCACAGAGTGAGATACTGGTCATGCGCCTCTCCACCGGGCAGCTCCTGGCGAAATATGACGGTGGCGCATCCGGTGATGGGCCCGGCGCGGCGACCCACACCGGTAACTTCGTGGCCATCAATGGATCACGTGGGGTCACCATCCTCAACACGGCGACCGGGCGGCAGGTGGCGACCGTCTCGAGATGGGGGAATACGATGGGCTATCCAGCGATTGGGGAGGCACTGGCGTTCTCGTGGGACGGCAGCCGCCTTCTGCTCCAGAGCGACATTGCACAAGGGGGACCGCGCTGGATCGTCGCCTGGTCGACCAACACGAACCTCGTGACAAGTCAGAGCATGAGCCTCGCGAACGTCGTGCCGCTTGTCAGCGGAGCCACGATGTTCATTCAGGATCCGACCCCTCCGTACACGGCGTACCTTTTGGAGAATAACGGGGGGCTGAACCAGGTCCCTTAGGTACGGCTTCTCCCGGGCGCTCGCGTTGTGGAGAGCTGACTGGGATGATCGGCAGGTCAACCAGTGTGCGGCCAGGTGGCTGAAAATCGCCGACGTGTTGATGGTGCGAATCTCACCGTCACCTTCGGTGATCCCACGGACAGTCGGGACCAGTGGCGAGGGGCCGGATCCCTGGATCGATGCCGGGGCGGGGTGTCCCCAGCAAGTCCCGCGCTTGCAGACCGCCTCAGTACGGGCACTGGAGAGCACGACTGCCTGGCACTGCCCGAGGCTGTGCTCCGAACTTGGGGGTGCGGCGGGACACCAGTTCGGCACCCACACGCCGGCTTGACACGACTCGGTACTGGATCAGGAAGCGCGAGCGCTGCGCCGCGCTCACCTGGAGACGCATTGTGCCTCCGTGGGCGGACGCGGTCGTTACGGTATAGGTCTCGGCGAAGACGCCCTGAGTGCCGCGCTGGGCCAACGTGAGGAAGGTCTTTATTTGGCCGGGTGAGGCGACTGAGGCTGAGGTGGGTCCGCGACCGCCGCCACCTGACTTGGAAATCTACAGACCTGCCCCGCCAGCAACCGCCAGGATCAAAATGACTGCGAGTCGGCGGTGCCTCCGCCGTTGCCGCGTCCTGGCTTCTTCGATGAGTGCCTCGGGGTCGGCGATCAGCAGAGCAGGGTCGTCGCGCTCAAGGGTCTTCATACCGCTATCCAATTGCCTCCATGATCTCGGCAAGCTCGTCAAGTCGGTACCCGTGCTCGCGAGCCATCATCACCAGGTCTCGCGCCTTGGCGACGAGGAGGCTCCTATCTGGGCCATCGGCCACCACGCGGACTCCGCGTCCCCGTCGAAATTCCAGAATGCCTTCGTCGCGCAGTTCCCGGAGGGCTCTGAAGACGGTGTTGCTGTTCACGCCAAGGACGGCCGCGAGGTCTCGGGCTGGCGGAAGTCGGTCGCCGCGGCCGACCTCCCCGTCCGCAATGGCGCGCCGGAGGGCGGCCGCGACCTGCTCATGAAGTGGGACCGAACTCGTGAAGTCTAGGGCAAGGGTGCTGTTAGTGCTAGGTATAGCAGCATTATATACCGCTGAGGGGGAGTGGGTCAGGTGCCCAGTTCTGCTACAGGTCCGCCTGCTGAGGTCGAGCTCATATCCGGTCGAAGTGCCACTTTGACTCGTCCACCTCCCATCGATCATTCGAGCAAGTCAGCGATCGACTGCGCCGCCGCTCGCTGCATGGTCTCGGTGACGTGCGAGTACCGGTCCAGGGTTATCGCCACGGTGGCATGGCCGAGCATCTCGCTGGCCACCTTCGGATGCACTCCTTGGCTGAGGAGCAGGGTCGCCGCCGTATGGCGCAGATCGTGAAACCTAATGGGCGGCAGGCCCGCCCGCTTGAGCAGTGGCACGAAGTCGCCGCGAACCACCTGGTCGCGCGCGAGGAGCCCGCCCACGGCTGTCGTGAAGACCAGGTCGTTGTCTTCCCAGGCGGCTCCGAGCCGGCCCCGGTCCCGGTCCTGCCGCACTCGGTGGCGCTCCAGGGCGGCCGCGGCTTGAGGCGTCAGCACCACCGCTCGCCTGGACCGGGCGGTCTTCGGGGGCGTGATGAGCAGCTGTGACCCCACGTTGGTCACGGTGCCGGTCACCTGGACGGTCCTGCGGGCGAGATCGATCGCGGACCAGCGAAGTGCCAGGAGCTCCCCTTGCCTCATGCCAGTGGTGACCGCGAGCACGTAGAGGGCTTCGAATGGGCTCTCCGTGGCGGCGCGGCAGAGGAGCTTTACCTGGTCCGAGGTCAGGGTTCTCATCTCGGCGCTGACCATCCTGGGGGGACGCACCAGTCCGGCTACGTTGCGCTGGACCATGCCCCATCGGACGGCGTCGGCGAGAGCGCGGTGGAGGACGGCGTGGGCGTGATGTGCCGTGGTCGGGCTGATCCCGGCGT
>JAKAWF010000032.1 GCA_021817025.1 bacterium | reverse complement strand
TGTCGTGCTCCGACTCGGCCCGGTTCGGATAGCCCGAGAGCCCGCCCGCCTGCCGCAGGGTGTTGAACCGCTCCTTGCGGCCGGTGAGGATCTTGTGGACGTAGGTCTGGTGGCCGGTGTCGAAGACGATCTGGTCTTTCGGGCTGTCGAAGACCCGGTGCAGAGCCAGGGTGAGCTCCACCACCCCCAGGTTGGGGCCCAGGTGGCCGCCGGTGCGGGACACCCGGTCAACCAGGAACTCCCTGATCTCCCCCGAGAGCTGGCGGCACTCCTGCAGGCTCAGCCGGCGGCAGTCCGCCGGCGAGTCGATCCGCTCCAGCAGCGAGCCCGAGTCCGTACCTGGGGTCGCTCGGGTACCGGCCATGAGACGCGATTATAGGCGCGATTCGAATTGAGGCCGCCCTGGTGAGAGCGGTCTTTGGTCCCGCCGCACCGCCTGGCCCCTGGGTCACAGGACGCGCAGGGCGCCCATCGCCGCCGGCTGCAGGACGATGAAATCCGCCCCCGCCAGGCGGTAGGCGTCCAGCCGCCGCCAGCACTGCTGGGGGCTCCCCAGCACCGCCAGCTCTGACAGCAGGCTCCGCTCCTCCAGCAGCCGCTCCAACGCGGCCAGCCCCTGGGCCCGGGCCAGGAGGAGGCGCCGGATCCGAGCCTCGCCGAGGCCGGAGTGGACGATCAGGGAGCGGCCACCGTCCGGCTCCAGGAGGATCCCGGCCAGCTGGTGGCGCAAGCAGTCCAGGCCGGGGGTCCACCGACCGTGGCTCGCCACCGCCGTCAGGCACCAGGCTCCGATCTCGACAGCCGCTGGCTCCCGGCCCGCCGTCCCGGCGCCGCCGGCGACAGTGGAGCGGGCCCAGCTCACGTAGTCCGGACTGGCGCCGCCGTTGAGCAGGGCCGAGTCCGCGAGCCGGCCGGCCATCCGCAGGGTGCGCTCCCCACTGGCTCCCAGGAGGATCGGGATTGGGGAGGTTGGCACGGGGTCCAGCCGGGTCCCATCCCCGCTCCAGAACTCTCCGGGGACGGGGCCCTCCCGTCCGGAGAGAAGCTGGCGCACCACGGTCACCACTGCCTCCATCCTCTGGGTGGCGGGCCGGTAGGGGAGATGGAGGACATCCTCTATGTAATGGCGGGAGCCGCGCCCGAGGCCGAGCAGGGTCCGGCCCGGGGCCAGCTGGTCGCAGCTCGCCGACTGCCGGGCCAGGAGGAGAGGGTGGCGGTCCAGGGCGCTCACCAGACCGGGGCCGATCTGGATGCGCCCGGTCTTCACCAGCAGGGCCGCCGTCACCGAGAACGCGTCGGGGCCGCCCGGCCGCTCCGAGACGAGCAGGCGCGGCACCCCCGCCGCCTCGGCTCTTCGGGCCAGCTCGAGGGTCTGCTGAGGAGACGCCCCGTGCAGCGCCAGCGCCAGCCGGGCTGGGCTCAGCACATCTCATCCCGGGAGCCCTCACCCATCTGGGAGCATCATATGGAGGTGATCCAGCAGCGCAAGGGCCGCTCGCGCCGTTCCAGCCGGGCCGCCCCGGCCGCGGTCGCCCCCTCCGTCAGCGGGGATCGGTCGGGGCGCCTGGCGGCGGTGCTGCTCCTGGTGGCTGCGGCCTCGGCCCTCGGCAATCTGGTCTCCCTGGCGGTCCTGGCGGCCGCCATGGGGCAGACCGACTCCCCCCAGGGGCCGCAGACATTCCTGCCGGTCTTCGCGGGCGCGCTGATGGCGGTCGCGGGTGATGTCATCCTGGCCCGGGGAGCCCTGGGCGTGCTCCGGCCCGGGTGGCGGTTCGCCGGCCGCCGGGGCCTGGTGACGGTGGGGCTGGTGCTGCAGCTGCCGGCCGCCGCCGCCGCCGGCACCCTGGAGGCGCTCTGGCCGATAACTCTGGCGTACCTGCTGGTGCTGGCGGCGCTGGCCACGCTCTGGCTGCGGGCTGCTCCGGGGATAGCGGCCAAGCCCTTGGCCAGGCACCCGGAGGAGCCTCAGCGGCGCCGGGCCCAGGTGGCCTCGGGCGGGCATTGGAAGGTCGTCCCGGCACCCCAGCCGATGAAGTGGCGGGGAGGCTCAGCCCCGCCACCACCCTCCGCTCCGGGGCCGGCCGGGGGACGCTGGACCGGCTCCAGCGAGCTGGAGCGCGGCCGTCCGGACCAGGTGGGCGGGAGCCGCCGCTGAGCGTCGAGGCGGCTCCTCCACCATCTCCTCCGAGCATTCCCAGGACCTCGTGGGGGATCCGGGAGGTGGTGCTGGGGATCGCGGTCGGGGTCCCGGCGATCCTGACAGGGGTCTACCTGGTGGCCGTCGCCGCCCTCGGCCTCCATCAGGCGGGCGTGATCCCCCACCTGAGCGGCCCCTCCTGGCGGGCCCTTCTGCCCTTCTACAACCTGGCCAACACCCTGGTGTTCTACGGGATCCTGCTGGGGGTCGTGCTGCTCTTCGCGGCTAGGCGCGGGGGCCGGGTCTGGGTGGAGCTGGGGCTGCGGCGGCCCCCCTACTGGGTGCTGCCCCTGATGCTGCCGGTGGCCCTGGCGCTCCAGTACCTGACCGAGCTGTTGAGCGCCGCCATCTCCCCTTTGCTCCACGGGATGACCAATCCCCAGGGCTGCAGCATCTCCCAGGGGTTCGGCGCCGATGCCTATCTGGGGGTGCTCGCGATCGTCCTGATCGCCCCTTTGGTGGAGGAGATCACCTTCAGGGGCTTCATCATGGGCGGGCTGCGCTCCCGGATCGGGGTGGGGTGGGCGGTGGTGCTCAGCTCTGTGGTCTTCGCCCTGGCCCACACCCTCTCGGTGGGGGGCTCGATCCTGCTCCTGGGTCCGTCGCTGTTTGTGGCCGGGGTGGCCCTTGCCCTGGTGTACCAGTGGACCCGCTCCCTCTACCCGGGGATGGTCCTGCACGCCTCCTTCAACCTGGTCGCGGTCATCCTGATCTTCCTGACCAGCACCGCCGGCAACTGCCGCTGACCCGAGCAGAACCGGCTTTCTCTCTGTAGGCACGGGACGGCTACGAGTTCGACCCGCCCATGGTGCCGGGCCGCTTCCGTGAGAGGAGCCGGTTGCAGTTCCGATGCCGGAGACCCCGCCGGGCGACAGGCGTCTACAGTGGTCAGCGACCACACCAGCCGACGGTGGCTGGGCACCGGACCCGCTCCGGCCGGGCCAATCCCTCTTGGGCCGGCCCTGACCGGGCGCGGGGACACCGGCCGGCGCTGGTCATTGCCCAGAGGCTCATCGAGCCACACCTGGTTGGCACCAGACAACCGCTGCCGAATCTGGGCAAGGGCACTATCCGGGCCCTTCCTCGATCAACTTCTCGGGCGGGATGACGTCACCGCCAGCGGGTCCGCGCAGCCGCTCCCCAGCACTTCCCAGCCGGTGGCTTGAAACGCGCCGGTGGGCCCCATCCGTGCCCCGGGCCGGCTCCCGCCGTGTGGTCAAGATCATGGGGACCACGCTCCGGAGCCCCAACTGGAACTTCCGGCAGGTGCCGGTGGGCGCGACCACCCCGGGTCAGATACGTACTCGACGTACGAGAGGTACCTATGCACAATGGAGAGGTGGCAACCATGACCTTTGACACCTATTCGAAGGCGCGCCAGCACCTCAAGGACGTGCTGGACGCCGCTGCCAGCGGCCGCCCCGTGGTTGTGCGCCGGGACAACATCGCCACCGCGGTGGTGGATGCCGATCGCCTGCGTCGGCTCCTCGGCCAGGGCTACCCAAGGCCCGAAGTCGTGAGTGAGGCGGGTGGCTGGTCGGTGTTCATACCGGGGGTTCCCGTGGCCGCTGATGGGGCCACCTTCGAGGAAGCCCTCGGGGAAATGGCGGATGCGCTTCGGGAGTATGCCGAGGAGTGGGAGGGCGGCCTCCGCCACGCCCCCCACCACCGGGACAACTGGCCGCTGGTGCAGCTCGTGGGCCTGAGTTCCGACCAGCAACTGGTCGACTGGATTGCCGGCGCGTGACCCGATGGCCGGCACCGACCCGGGCCGACCACGACAGGTTTTGTCAGGGGGAGAGCTGGCGGCTCGTACGTGATGCGCGCGGGAGCACGGGCACTCATCACATCACGTACGAGCTCGATCTCCCCGACGGGCGGACCCTGCGCACACGAGTGTCGCATCCACCAGATCGCACCGCCTCTGGCCCCCAACTCTGGGGTCACATTCTGCGCGACCAATCGCAGGTGACCGAGCCCGAATTCTGGGCGTGTGTCCGAAGCGGCGCAACCCCGATCCGGGGGCTACCCATCCGGGCCAGGGAGGCGATGCCCGCCGATCTGGTTCATCTACTGGTCCACCGGGTCGGGCTCAAGGAGGACGAGGTGGCCCTGATGACCAAGGCCCAGGCGATCGAACGCCTCGAACGGCACTGGGTCACGAGACATAGCCCCGACTAGCCCAGGGGCCACCTCCCCGCCCTGGGTGGAACCTGGCACCTCTGCTTGCAACAACCCTGGGAGACCCGAACGCAAGGAATCCGAACCGCTTCGGCGATGCCGCTGGAGGCTGAGGTGCGGCAGGTTGAAGCGCCACCTGCCTACCAGCGTATCGCGCCGAGGGCCGTTGTCCTCCAGCGGCTGGGGCTCAGCTTGCGAGCAGCTGGTCGGATAGCGCGCCGTCTGACCGCTCAGGAAGCGATGCTGGTAAGGCGGGCGGGGAGATCGGTCTCGGTTCGGGTCCCGCGGCCACCTTCCCAACCGGGGGTGCTGGTGATCACCTGCAGGCCGACACCCGGCTCCGCAGTGGCCGAGATTGCAATGAGCACTGGTGGCGAACTCAGATATCCCCGAACAGCGGCCCGGATCAACTCAGACACCGCAAGACCCCTTCGCGCCGCCTCTCGACGAAGTTCACCCAGTTCCTCCGCAGGCAACCGTGTTGAGAACACCGTCATCCCGCTGGGAGTCGGCACCACGACTTGCTCGTCCTTCTCGATATCACTCTCCATAGCGCTTCCGTTCCTCCTCCGTGCTCGGCCACCCGGTTACTGGCCGCCACCGCGATGGGTCACCAGTGGCTGCCACCACCAAGGTCAGAAAGGCGCCTCCGCGGCCCCGTCCGATGAATCGATACGCTCCAGCCAGGCTTCCTTTGTTCCTCACTACTGTAATACGGGCTGTGAGCATAGCATCGCAATCCTCCGGCTCGATGCTCCTTCGCCCCAGGTGGCACAGGTTGTCATCATCCCACTCGAATTCAGAGATCCGCACAATCAGACCGCCGGTGATAGACTACGTACGTAGTCGCCATAGCATACACCGGAGTACTCACGATGGCCACCGAAGTTGACTTTCTGATCCTCTGCGATGCCGCTCAGGCCGCGCCCGATGGCAAGCTGTATCTCCTCGGGGGCGGGCTGACCTCAATCAGGCGCCCGACTCCTACTGGGTCGCCCTCATACCCAACGCCCCCGTCGCAGTTCGCCCTCGCCGCAGGCTTCCTGGTCGACTGGAACGACACCAATGAGCCGCTCGGAATCCGGCTTGCGATCGAGGACGACAACAACGCCCCCCTTGTCCAAGTCCAAGCCCAGGTTGTGGTGGGTCGCCCCCCTCAGGCGCCTCGTGGCATGGAGCAGCGCGCCTTGATAGCGCTACCGATCACGATGACCTTCCCCAAGGCCGGTCCCTACCATGCCCGCGCTGCCATCGACACCCACGAGGCGCACAAGATCGCCAACTTCTACGTCGTCGACGTTCCAACTCCTCCTCTCTCCCTACCTGCTCCTCCTGCCGCGGGGTAGCAGCTCTTGACTTGCTCGACGGTGACATCGCCCCTCCTCAGCACAGAATGTGCGTACAGCAGCTGGGTCCGGGGAGATGGAGGGATTGCGGCTGTGATGACCGTCCACAAGATCGCTGCCGGGGACACCGTGCGCTGCGTCGCCTGCCTGGCCAGCCAGGGGCCGGAGCGCCGCCGCGGCGACTACTACCTCGGCCACGAGGGCAGGCCCGCCGAGGGGCCCGGGGAGTGGCTCGGCCAGGGAGCTGTCGCCCTCGGACTCTCAGGAGCGGTGGACCGGGAGCAGCTGCTCCGCCTCTGGCAGGGCCAGGACCCCAGCGATGGCGAGCAGCTGGTCCGCTCTGCCCACGGGGCCGGACTGCTTCCGTCATCAGAGGAGTTGGTTGCACTTCTTGAGTTGGACCCCGCCGAGTGAGAAGCGTCAACAGTGGTCAGCGGCTGTGCCCTCCCACGGAGGCCTTCGCCTGCCCCGTACCGAGATCCGGTCCTCCAGCCGGGCCTCGTCCGGTCGCAGCATCCGCTGCCCTGATCTCGCAACGCGGCTATCGCACACCGGTGCGTCCTTGAGTTGAAGGGGTTGCCGCCCCGCGATGGTGCACCCCCAGGGCGGGCCGTGCTCACCGGCTGGTACGGGTGCGCTTACTCGACACTGCCCGCGGGCACCACCCATTGGCAGTGCTGGCCGGTGACCGAGGCAATGAGATCGAAGTCAGCGTCGTAGTGGAGCACAGCGATCCCAAGCTCCTCGGCGGCGGCAGCGACCAGCAGGGCTGGTATCTTGCGCCCACGCTGGCTGCGCTCCGCGAGCAAGCGCTGCACCTGGATCGCCCGACGCAGGTGAGAAGCCGTCGTGTCGACGGCGTCGAACGCGTCGAGGGCTCCGACGAGTCGATCCCACTCCTCGACGTTGCGCGCCGAGTAGCCAACTTCGAGGTCGCAGCTGTTCGGACGCCCGACTTGACCGGTGGCGGCCAACGGCTCGACCACCTTGCGGACCTCAATGCGACCGAGCCGCTTCAGGACGCTGGTGTCGACCAGGAACCTCAGCGCCACGCTTCGGAACGATCATCGAGGCGGGCGCTGGCCAGCACGTCGAGAGCCGCAGCCACCCGGCCCTGGCGGCGAAACGTTGCCCGGCGCAGCGCCTCGTTCACCGTGTCCTTGATCGTGGCTGTGCCAAGCTCCGCGCGAGCCGCGCCGAGCGTCTCCTCATCAAGGTCGATCAGGTGCTTGGCCACGAACCCAGTATATACGACTCGGACAGCGTATATCCAGCCAGCGGCACAGGACTCCCTTCTGGACAGGCAGGGCCCGGCTCCACCACGGCATTCCCCGGATGAGCGCGCGGTCGCTGAGGCCCGGGGAGCCTTGGCTGCTCGGGCCGTCCTCTGTGCGCCCCAGCCGCTTCCTCGAGCATCTGGACCGCCTCTGGGTGATCCCGGACACTCACCGGGGCCCCCGACGGCTGCGGGAGGTCCTTGCGCCTGACGCGGGTCCGGCTCGCGTCGATGCCCTCACCGTCCAGCGCTGGTGGCAGACCGTCGGGCTGGGGGACCAGCCGCCGGGCTGCGTCGGCCACCGAGGTCGAGTCGGCGAGCAGCCGCAGGTGGCCCGTGGCCACCGCCCGGGCCATCAAGGTCTCCGACTTCAGGGTGCCTACCGACAAGCCCTCCTGGTCGCGCAGCTCGCCGCCGGTCGCTGGGAGAGGTGCCGCATCTGGGAGCACCCTCTTTCCCAGATGCTCCTCCAGCATCGCGACCATCTCGTCCTCCAAGACCTGGAAGCCATGCTTTGGGAAGGTCGTCTCGAGGGCGGCGAGTTCCCGCATCGGACCAGGCGCACAGCGCAGCACGGGCAACCAGCCTGTGATCAGATCGAACACGGCTGGTGGCCGGCCGGGTCGGCCAGCCCTGCCAGACCGTCCGCCGGTGTGCCCGGACTTGAGCAAGGTGGTGCCAGGCCCGAGGTGGCAGCCTGGGCGGTCCTGCCGCTCCCCTGGCGCAGGAGAGCGATCGGGCCACCGCCCACTGCCTCGGCGAAGTGGAGGCTGGCCCAGTTGGCCCGCCGGCGGGTCCGGCCAGCTCTGGAACCTCCCGCCCGGGGCGGCCCCGCCGTTGGCATGGGCGTCAGCCGACATCAGAGCGAGAGCGCCCAGTGCCGAGTTGGCGGCATTCCACGCCCCTCTTTGCCCCGGCCAGCGCTGAGCGATGGCTCCGGCACCGTCCAGGGGTGCGTGAGCGGTTCACGGCCAACTGCACTTGGTCGGAGGAATTGGAGCAACTGGGAGCGAGGACGCCTCCCTGGGGGTGATCGCGGTCGTCCTGATCGCCCCGATGGTGGAGGAGATCACCTTCAGGGGCTCCATCACGGGCGGGCTGCGCTCCCGGATCGGGGCGGGGCGGGCGGTGGTCCTCAGCTCTGCGGTCTCCGCCCTGGCCTACACCCTCTCGGTGGGTGGCTCGATCCTGCTCCTGGGTCCGTCGCTGTTCGTGGCCGGGGCGGCCCTGGCTCCGGTCTCCCACTGGACCCGCTCCCTCCACCCCGGGGACCGTCCTGCACGCCTCCTTCAACCTGGTCGCCGTGATTCTGATCTTCCTGACCAGCACCGCCGGGAACCGCCGCTGACGGGGATGTAACAAGACCTTCAATTCCGTTGACGGCGGGTTGCGATCGTGCCACAATCTCAATTGGTGGGAGAGGACCCGGAAACCTGTTGGTGCCCGGTCCTCTCGGGAAGGAGCCGCTGGCCCGGGGAGCGCAGGAACCCGTCGGAGTGAGCGGGAGCACTCTGCGGGCGGCGGGTATCGCGCCACGCATGGCGCGACCGGACAGGGGGTGATCGGGGGAGATGTGGGAACGGGGGGCGGTTAGCCTCGCCGACCTGCCTGGCAAGTCGCGAGGTGGTCCGCCCGCCCGCTGGACCGGGGCAGAGCCGCAAGCGGGTTCGGGTGGGGCGCAGGCCTCTGACGAGCTTGGGTCATCCGAATGCGCGGCGCAGCCAACGAGAGCGTCGTCCATCCTGATCGTCGAGGACCACGAGCTGCTGGCGGAGGCACTGGTGCTCGCCCTCTCCGCCCGCGGCTTCGACGGTACGGTCGCCCGGCTCAGCGGCCCGGTGACCGTGCTCGAGCAGGCGGCCCAGCTCCGTCCGGCCCTGGTGCTGCTGGACCTGTATCTCGACGACGCCGACGGACTGGACCTCATCCCAGGGCTGTGCGCGACCGGTGCGAGGGTGCTGGTGGTGACCGGGTGCACCGACGAGGCCCGCGTCGGGTCGGCGCTCGCCCTGGGTGCCAGCGGATGGGTGAGCAAGGCCCAGCCCTTCGAGCTCCTCCTCGACGCCGCCGAAGCCGTGCTGCGGAACCGGCCTCTGCCGGGCGGCGCCAGATACGGGGATCTGGTCGAGCTGGGCACCGCGCGCTTGCAGGCCCAGCGCGAGCTGAAGCAGCTGGTGGCGCAGCTCACCGCCCGTGAGCGCCAGGTGCTGTGGGCCCTCTCCGAAGGTGAGAGCGCGGCCGAGATCGCCAGAACGTTCTTCGTCTCCATCGGCACGGTCCGAACTCACATCCAAGCCATCCTGAGCAAGCTCGGGGTCTCCAGCCAGCTGGCCGCCGTGGCCAGGGTCCGCCTGCTGCTCACGCCGGATGACGCTCCGAGGCGGCGCGGCTAGGCCAGCGGTGACGGGTGATGGCGTTCCAGAGCACCGGGAGGCTGTCCATCGGCCCCGACAAGGTCGCCTATCGCGGGGTTGACCGCCGGGGGATCCTGCCCAGGCTCGCCAATCCAGAGACCCCCTGGCTGGCGGCAGGGGCGGTGGCAGTGGTCCTCTTGGTCCCTCTCGCAGGCGCGGGCATTCTGGGTGCCGACCCGCTCCTGCCGGTGGGCGCCGCGGCCGAGGGTGCTGCCGACGCGGCCCTGGTGGCGTTCTTCGCCGCCGCCCTGGTCCTGCTGCTGCGCTGGCGCCTGGTCGGTGACGCGCCCAGCGTTCCGCTGGCGGCGGTCGCATTCATCGCCGGGCTCCTCTTCGTGCCGGCCGCCCATCTCACGGGACCAGTCCCAGCCTACGTGACCGCTCTGGAGATGACCTCGGTGGCGGTCATGGTGGGCGCCTGCCTCTACGCGCTCGCCCTCCCGGAGGTGTGGGCCGGCCTGCGCCCGATGGCGCTGATCGTGTCGGCAGTCGGGGGAGCCATGGTGCTGGCGATCCCGCTGACTCTGGCCCCGATCGCAGCCGCAGTGGAGCGGGGTGGCGGCGGCTTCGCTCTGGCGAGCGGCCTCGAGGGCTCGGCCTGCGCGGGGGTCGCGGTCGCCCTGCTGGTGAGGGGTGTCCGCAGTCGGCAGCCATGCTTCGCCGCAGTCGGGGCGGCGCTCCTCTCCGTCGGGGCGGACTGCTGGGTCCTCTCCGCCAGCCCGCTGGCGGCGACCGGCCCGTGGACCGCCCTGCCGGCTCTCCTCCTGCTCGCCGGCGCGGCCCAGCTCCTGCTCCTGGCCGGCACGGACCTCAGGGGGGCCCTGGGCGCGATCGTGCTCGACGATCTGCGCGGCCGCCGCCGCTGGACGGCCGCCGAGACGGAGCTGGCCCGGGTCCGGGGCGCCGTGCGCGGCCAGAGCCATGACATCATCGGCATGCTCAGCGCCGTGGACGGAACGCTCCTCGCCCTGTCGACGCAACGCGATCGCCTCTCGCCGGGGAGGACCAGCCAGCTCATCGACGCGATCCGGGTTCAGGTCCAGCGGGTGGCCAGCCTGCTGACGGACGAGCCCGCCACGGCCGGCCCGTACGACCTCTCGGAGCTGCTGGCCGGGATCGTGTCCCTCCACGCCTCCCGCCACCACCCCGTGCGATCCCGGATCGAGCCGGGAATCGAGGTGGCGGGCCACCCGGAGCGGGTGATGCGCATCGTCAACAACCTCCTGGTCAACGCGGCCCTCCACGCCCCCGCGGCGGGCGTCACCCTGGCGGCCCGGCGCCTCTCGCACCCCGTGGACGGCGAGGTGGCCGAGCTGGTCGTCGCCGACGACGGGCCGGGCCTCTCGGATGCCGAGTTCGAGCACGCCCTGGAGCCCGGGTGGCGCGGCAGCTCAGCCAGCGGGACCCGCGGGAGCGGGCTCGGCCTCTCCCAGTGCCGCGAGCTGGCCGAGGCCGAGGGGGGGGAGATCGTCCTCGGCCCCACCCACCCGTCCGGCGCCCCCGGCGAGCGCGGGCTCACGGCCCGGGTGCGGGTCCCGGTGCAGGGGCCGGCGCCAGCCGTCCAGAGAATCCCCAATTTTGCAGATGCGCCCCGGGACGAAGCGTGCCCAAATGGTGGCGCAGTGCTGGGTCGAGCCCTCCACCGCCCCGGGCCCGGGCGGTCAGGCCGGTCCGGCTGAGAACAGGAACGCCCGCCGGAGAGGGATGGAAGGATCCCAGAAGGTGGGCGGGATGGGAGGTAGACACATGCGGATTCCATTGCTACGGCTTCTTCTGGTGGGAGGAGGCGCCGCGGTCCTCGCCACGGCTGGCTTCGCCTACATGGCGTCGAACACCGTTGCCTCGAGCTACGCGGGCGAGGGCAGCGGTACTGTGTCCGGCTACAGCGTCAGCGCGATCCACTACTGGACGCAGGATCCCCCCGCACCTCCCGGTCAAGGTTTCGTTTCGATCGTTGGAGTCCAGTTCACCCTGACGGAGATGGGCTCTCCTCCCCCGACGCAGAACACAGCACCAACCGACGTGCATGCCTTCTTGATGACGGGTCCGAGTGGACCCAGGCCCTTGATTGCTAATCCCCCTCCGCCTCCGCCTCCGGCATCAGTTGCCAGCCTCAGCTGCACAGTTAACAGTTGGACAAATGCAACTGCAAGTGGTTCAGCTTCTTGCACGTTCCCCTCTACTTTCGTCTCTCAGGTGACGGGTCTCGACGTCGAGGCCAACCAGTAGCTGGATCCGTCCAATAGGACCCGAGCGAATTCCCGGGATGCGAGTGCCCAAGTTATGGGCACTCGTATCCCGATCTTCCGCCGAGCACAGCGTCTCATCGACCGACAATTGCGATCCGGGCATCGCGCTACGGAGAAGAGGGCACATGCGGAATGAGCACCCCAGCCGTCGGACGTAATCGGCAGGCGAACATTTCCGCAGGGGCGTCGCAGGCTGTCTGCAAGCCGCTGGCGGGAGGGTGGCACTTGGGGCACCGGCGGTTGCTCTACGTGCTGCCCGCGATCGCACTCTGCTTGGTCGTGTGGGCGGCTTTGGCCCCTCCCCGGCTCGGCGGATCCACCTCGTACGTCATCACGACCGGCATCAGCATGCTGCCGCGGTACCATGCGGGCGACCTGGTGCTGCTGCGTCATGAATCCACCTACCGAGTTGGTGAAGTTGCCGGCTATCACAACGGCCAGCTTGGGGTCACCGTGATGCACCGGATCATCGCCATCGACCAGGGCCACTACGTCTTCAAGGGCGACAACAACGACTTCATCGACAGCTACCAGCCCACCGCAAGCCAGATCGTCGGCGCCGAGTGGGTTCACCTGCCCGGCTGGGGCAACTTCCTGCTGGCGCTGCGAGCGCCGGTGGTCGGGGCGGTGCTGCTCGCGCTGATGTGGCTTTGGTTGTGGTGGCCCCGGTCGAGGTCGAGGCTCCAGCGGAGGAGGCGGCGCCATGCCCACTGACCACCACGATGATCGCCGGCCCTCGGGGGACCGCGCTGGGGGCAGGCTGGAGGCGGTCGTCGTCTGCGCCGTGCTGGCGATCTGCTCTTTGATCGTGGCCGGGGTCGCGTGGACCCACCCGGCGCGGGCGGCCGCCTCCCTTCCCTACACCCAGACCGGGCGTCTCTCGTACAGCGCGCCGACCAGCCCCGCGTCGGTCTACGGGGCCGCCCGGCTGACCACCGGCCAGCCCGTGTACGGCGCGGTGGTGAGCGCTGTCACCGTCTCCTACGCCTACCTCTTCCGTGCCGCCGCCCCAACTTCGTTGAGCGGGACCGAGCAGCTGGTGGCCGTGATCAGCAACGGCCAGGGCATCACCCGCACCATCCCCATCCAATCAGCCAAGACCCCCTTCACCGGCGACCGGTTCGCGGCCAGCGGCACCCTGGACATGGCGGCGCTGCGGAGCGCCGCCGACGCTTTCGACCAGGCGGCCGGCATCCAGGGCAACTTCGGCACGTTCCAGGTCACGATCTCGCCGTCGGTGACCGTGCATGGCCGGCTCGGACCCGCCCCGCTCGCCGCCTCGTTCAGCTCCCCGGTCACGTTCAGCTACAGCTCGGGGAACCTCGTCCCGGGCAACCCGAGCGCCGCGGGGAGCCCCCAGGGGCAGGCGGACTTCGCCCCCAGCTCGGCTGGCTCGGTGAGCCTGCCCGCCGGCAAGCCGGCGACGCTCCTGCTCGGCCTCCCGGTCTCCGGAGCCCGCGTGGGCTCCCTGGTGGCGCTGCTGGCGTCGCTGCTCGTCCTGGCCCTGGCCGGCTGGCCGCTGCTGCGCCAGGCCACCTCGGATGACGAGCGCGCCCGGATCGCGGCCCGGTACCCCTCTTCGATCGTGGAGGCCGATGCCGTGGAGGCCCATGCCGGGGTCGTGGTGGTGCAGATGGACTCCTTCGACGGGGTGCTCCAGGTCGCCCGCCGTCTGGAATGCCCGATCCTCCACTGGGGGGATGCCGGTGACGTGTACGCCGTCATCGACGCCGGCACCCTCTACCGCTATCGGACAGTTCCCGCGCGGGGCCCGGCACCGGCGCGGACCCCTGGGCGGAACGGGTACAAGCTCATGCGGCCGGACCCAGGCGAGACGCGCGAGCGGGCGGCGGGCTCCGAGCGTCAGGCGGCGGAGACTCCTGGGCAGGAGGTGGGTGACCATGGGAAGCAGGCCTGATACCGGACCGCCCCCACGGGGGCCCCGCCGGTTGGCGCTGGCCGCAATGGCGGTGGGCGTCGGCTTGCTGGCGTCGGTCGCGCTCCTCGCCGCGCTTGGAGTGATCCCGGTCTCCGCGCAGCGGGCTCCATGCGACCAGATCCCGCCGGTCGCGGTCCACTACGAGACGGCCGTGGGCCGCTATCCTGGCGTCACCTCCCTGGTCGCGGTGTCGGGTGTCGTCCTCTCCGACTTCCCCAGCGCCTGCGAGGGCCACACGGTCACCCTGCAGATGTGGGGCAACAGCGCGGGCGATCCCTCGGTGGCGCTGAGTTCGGACCGGCTCCTGAGCACCGCTGACTCGGCCCTCGCTCCATGCACCCAAGACTCCCTGTCGAGCCCGCTGGTCGTGGCCGGCGGTTCCATAACCCTCTCCCTTTGCGCGACCGGCGGCCCCGCCGGCTACGTCAGCGCGCACGACCTCACCGCGCTCAGCCTCCTGGTCTCGGCGGGGGCCTCACAGGGCCAGGTGAAGGCGCAGAGCACGACCGCTCCGCCCCCGAGCCCGCTCTCTCCCCCGGGCAGGCATGGGGGAACCCTGGGGGTCAGCACGCCGAGCAGCGGGGCTCAACTGCCGCTGCCTCTCGCCCAATTCCTCATCGTCTTGGGCCTGGCCCTCATCCTGGTCGGGCTCTGGTCGTGGGGGCGGCGGCGCGACCCCAGTCAGGGCTGATCTCCGCTCGTGGCCCCGGCCGGGGAGCTGCCGAGGAGTTCGGGCGCCACGAGCCGGAGGGCCCCTGCCCGAGGCCGCGCGTCGGGCCCCTCAGACGCCCCGGAACCTGACCGCCACCAGGAGGCGGCCCGGGCCGCGGCAGCTGGGTTTCCCGCCGGCACCGGCCGGACGCCTCGGTCAGCCAGCTGGGGGGCCCCCGCGCCCTCACTGCCCGGGGCCGGTGGCGGGCATGCCCGCGCACCGCTCGGAGCGCAGTGGCACCGGTGCCTGACAACCACCGAGGACAGCGCGCCCCGCCGGCGCGGTTGGTAAGCGCGGCCGCTCCCAGCCCGATCGCGCCCGAGAACGAGCCGCCGGTTGGCGCCGGCAGCCAGGCGCTGGGCAGCCCCATGAGATCTGGCCATCGGGCCGGATCCAGGGCAGGAAGACCCGGGCGCCCGGAGGCAGTGGGGATCCAGCCTGGGAGGAGTGCCTCCAGCGAGATCCGCCGGGTCGGCGGCGGTGGTACCAGCGGCCGGACCCGGTCAAGCCGACCCCGGTCGCCACCATCCCCACCATCGCCATCAGGACGGCCAGCGGCACCCCCGAGGAGAACGGCGCCCGAGGCCAGGGGAAGGCATATTCCCCACGGGCGCCTGCGGCAGCACCCGGGTCGGCCAGACCCGGCGCCCCGCCTGGAGCTTCCTGCTCCGGTCCGCCCTCGGGACAAACTGGTGGCCGTCTCAGAGTACCTGCGCTCACAGCCGGACCGCCCCTTGGTCTGGGTCGACGATGATCCGCGCCGGGCCGCTGGTGCACTACGGGGTGCTGAGGATCATCCCGACGCCGCCGTTGCTCGTGCACTCCGCGAAGCAAGTGGGCGAGACCCCGCGTCCCGGGGAGCGGATCCAGCAGTGGTTGCGGGTGCTGGGCTATGGCGAGGTCGGCGGATGCGTTGGCCAGCCGCCTGGGCACGCCGCCGCTCCCTCCGGTCGCGACGGCTGAACTTGACGGCCAAGCGCTCGACTGCGGCCTTGGCCCCCGCGATCACAGGGGGGTGGAAGAAATCGGCCCTTCCCCTTTACTCCGGTGCTACAGTAGTAAAGCCATGAGCAAGGTGTCCCGCAAGCATCAGATCACCATCCCTGTCCGCGTGCTCCGCGCGGCCGGCATTGCTTCCGGTGACGACGTGATCGTCCGCGCCAGCGCCCCGGGCCGCATCGAAGTGGAGCGTACGGACGAGCTCGTCAGCCGCTACGCCGGCAGCCTCCCGCCGGGCACCTATCCTCCCGGCTACCTGGACCAGTTGCGCGGCGAATGGGTGCGCTAGCCCTCGACGCCGACGTCCTCATCGGCTTCCTGGATTCCTCTGACGCTCACCACGACCGCGCCGTGAGCGAGCTGCGGCCACGGATCGCAGCTGGCGACCGAATCTTGATCAGCGCCAGCGTCTACGCTGAAGTTCTCGTCCGGCCGCTGCGGGCTGGCACCGACGCCACGGTGGATGACTTCCTCGACGCCGTCCGAGCCGAGGTGGTCCCCGTCGATCGCTCGATCGCCCGCCGGGCTGCCCAGCTCAGAGCAAGCCACAACAACCTGCGCCTCCCCGACGCCTTCTCCCTGGCCACCGCTCTGATCTTTGCCGTGGAGCTTCTGACCCTGGACGAGGCGTTGCGACGGGTGGCTGAGCGCGAGGGCGGCGGCTGGGGGCAGTGACCAGGCGCCATCCCGTTGCCACTGCCCGGAGTGAACGCTGGCAAGTGCACACCGGCCGCGCCCCGGCTGGGGACCCACTTGCGGGCTTGGGCCTCATCCGGTGCCGCCCGAGCCGTTGGCTGTGGCCTTCTGCTCCCGTCGCCAGGCCCGGGTGATCCAAGGTCCTGGCGGTCGCCGCTTGCGCTGGCGGGCGAAGCCGCGGCGTCAACTCCGCTGCTCGTGCTGGCAACGGCTGGCCAGTCACGGAGATCTTGGGCAGCGGTTGCTATCCGTTGCCCCTGAGTGAACTCTGGTGAGCCCACTGCGGTCAAGCACCTATATCTCGGACCCTGGGCTGGCCGCTCATCTGCTCGGTGTCAACGCGGCCGGCCTGGCTGCCCCAGGCGCACCTGCCCTGGGGCCCCTGATGGAGACGTTCGTGGTCACCGAGCTGATCCGCCAGGCGTCTCGGCTGCTGGAGCCAGATGTCTCCCTCCACCATTTCCGGACCAAGGACCAAGCCGAGGTGGACGTCATCGCCGAGGCTGCGGACGGGCGGATCGTGGCTGTCGAGGCCAAGGCGGGTCGTGTCAGCCGGAGCGCCATCCGCGCCCTGGCGAGCCTGCGTGACCGCTTCGATGCCCGGGGCGGGCACTTCGTGCGGGGGGTCGTCTTCTACCTGGGAGAGGACGCTTTCCCAGCCGGCGACCGACTTCATGTGCTGCCCCTTTCACATCTGTGGAACAGCAGGCCACGGCTGCGCGAATGCCGCCGGTTGATCCGGAACACCCACTCGTCGAAGTAGGCCTGCACGTGCTCGGGGGCTGACCGAGCCCTGCATGGTGCCCAGCACCCAACGCTTGATCGGGGAGAAGATCAGGTGCACCGCTGGGAGCACCTCGTGCGCGTGCAGACCGGAGGCGGCAATCGAGGTGCCCTGGGGCTGCTGGGAGGCGGCCTCCCGGGCCCGTGCCCTGACCGGGCCCGGAACGCGGGACGACGTACCGGGCGCGAACGGGACGTGCCAGATCAGGCCCCTCGCGCCAGCAGAGCCCGACCCAGAGCGACGCAGCCAGTGGCCGACACCACCAGGAACACCAACGCCGCGACCAGGAAGCTGCCCGAGCTGCCGTAGGGAGGGTTGCCTCCCAGCACCAGTTGGAATCCGTCGGTCAGGTAGCTGAAGGGCAGCACCTGCGCCACCCAGTAGCGGGGTCCTCCGGCCGGCACCCCGGTGAAGAGCCCCGACAGGAACAGCAGCGGCGCCAGGACGACGGCCAGGAACAGCATCGCCTCCCCGGCGTTGTCGGTGAGGGTCGCCGCCGCGAGCCCGATCGTCCCTGAGAAGGCCAGCGCCGCCAGCGCCAGCAGCCAGGTGCTGACCAGCACCGCGGGATCCGGCCGCCGGGCCAGCTCCAGCACCAGGAAGACCAGGGTCGCCTGGAGGCAGTCGACCAGCCAGCCCGCGAAGAAGATCTCGAGCGATATCCGCCAGGCCGGTAGCGGCAGGACGGCCAGGCGGTCCAGCCAGCCGGCTCCCCGGGACCTGGTCACGCTGACCCCGGTCCCCACGGTCCCCACCATCGCTATCAGGATGGTGAGCAGCATCCCCGAGAAGAAGGGAGGGGCAGAGGTCAGAGCCAGGGGGATCACCAGCAGCATCGGGAAGCCCAGCTTTATCCAAAGGGCCCTGCGGCGGGCCAAAGTCGCCCGCAGCTCGAGCTGCCAGAGCGAGCGCGGCAGCCGCCGGCGCCCTCCAGCAGCGGGCGCCAGTGAGGCCGCCCTCGAGCTCTCAGCCATCAAGGCTCCGCCCGGTCAAGCTCAAGAAGCAGTCGGCCAGGCCCGGCTCCCGCACCGCCAAGTCCACCAGGCTCGAGTCGAGGTCGCCCAGGGTGAAGAGGATGTCGGCGAGCAGGCCGTCGCGCTGCCGGGCCACCACCAGCACGCCTCCCTCGAACTCGGCCACCGCCTCCACCCCGGGAACCCCGGCCATGGCGTCAGTGGCGACTGGACCCCGGCAGCTGATCTGGATCTCGCGTTTGCCGCCCATCGAAGCCAGCAGGTCGCTGAGCGTTGCGTCTCGCAGGATTCGGCCGTCGACCAGAAAGCAGACCCGAGTCGAGACCGCCTCCACGAACTCGGTGTCGTTGGTGGAGATGCAGGTCGCCAGCCCCTCGTCCGCGCGCTCCCTGAGCACCTCCGCCAGCCAGCGCTGGCCGCTCACGTCCAGGCCCAGGGTGGGCTCGTCCAGCAGCAGCAGGGGCGGGTCCCCGGCCAGGGCCTCGGCCAGCAGCAGCCGGCGCCGCATCCCGTAGGAGTAGGAGGAGACCGGCTCGTCTCCGACCTCGGCGATCTCAGCCTTGCGCAGGACCGCCTCCGCCAGGGAGGGCGGGACGCCCCTTGCCGCGGCGAAGAAGGCGAGGTTCTCCCTGGCCGTCAGCTCATCGGCGTGGGCGGTCGAGTCGAAGACGACCGCCAGCCGGGGCCTGGCCGCAGTCCGGCTCGAATCACCGAACCAGCTGACCCGGCCCAGCTGGGGGCTGCTCCTGGTCGCCAGGCAGCGCAGCAGGGTGGTCTTGCCGCTGCCGTTGGGGCCGATCAGGGCCACCACCTCGCCACCGTCCACGCGGAGGCTGACCGGACCCACACCCCGTCCGTTGCGGTAGCGGCGGGTCACCTCCTCCGCCAGCAGAGCCGGGGCTGTCACCAGCTGTCAGTCGATGAACTCGATCACGGTCGCAGCGGTGACCTCAACTGGCCCCGGCGGCTCGGTGAAGGCCACCTGGAAGACCCAGATCTTCTGGCCCTGCTCCACCTGGTGCCCGACCAGGCGCGAGCGGACCATGTTGCTGATGAAGCCCGGCGCCCGGCGGTTGACCCTGCGGAGCACCACCCTGGTGGCCTGGGCGACCGGTCCGGGGGGCAGGATGGGGGGCATGAGATGAGTGTAGTTCGCAAACTGCCGGACCGTATCCCAACACGAGAGAGGCTCAGTGTTGCATATTGCCAGGGATGCGTTTGCTGCACTGCTCCGACATCCACCTGGACGCCGCCTTCGCCGGGTTGGGCCCGGGCGTCGCTCGGCGCCGGCGCGCCGCGCTGCGCCGCACCTTCTCCAGGATTGTCGATCTGGCGCTGGAGCAGCACGTCGACGCGCTCACCATCGGCGGGGACCTCTACGAGGATCTGCGCTCCCAGCGCGACACCGCCCAGTTCCTCAAGCAGCAGTTCGAAAAGCTCACCTGCCCGGTCCTGATCGCCCCCGGCAACCACGACTACTGGCACCCGGGCTCCATCTACGCGAGGGAGAGGTGGCCCAGCAACGTGACCGTCTTTCAGAGCCCGGAATTCACCCCGGTCGAGGTGGCCGGGGTCAGGATCTTCGGAGCCGCCCACGTGCAGCCCAAGGGGACCAAGAACCTGCTCTCGCACTTCCGGGCGGCCAAGGACGGCCCCGCCATCGCGCTCTTCCACGGCTCCGAGCGCGGCCAGCTCCCGTTCCAGGGGGAGGGGAAGGACGACCACGCCCCCTTCGCCGAGGATGAGATCGGGAAGGCGGGATTCCAATATGCGCTGCTGGGCCACTTCCACACCCCGCGCAGCACCACCCGCATCATCTATCCGGGCAACCCCGAACCGCTCACCTTCGGCGAGGCCGGCGAGCGGGGCGCCGCCCTGATCGACTTCTCCAACATGCCACCGGCCGTTGAGATCCGCCGGCTGGCCACTTACACCCTCTCCGACGTCGAGGTGGACGTCACCGGCTGCCTGCACTCGGAGGCGCTGCTGGACCGGATCCAAGCGGTGCTGCCGCGGGACCCGGACTCGGGGACCCGGGTGCGGCTGGTGGGGGAGCTATCCTCGGGGGTGCGGCTCGGTCCCTCAGAGCTGCTGGAGCGCCTCCGCCAGGACGAGGTCTGCGTGGACCTGGTCTTCGACGCCCGCCCCGAGCTCGACCTGGACGCGCTCAGCCAGGCCCCGGACGCCCGGGGCCAGTTCGTGCGGGCGCTGATGGCCAGACCCGATGCTGAGAGCGAGCTGGTGCGGCAGGCACTTGTGGTGGGGCTGGACGCTCTCCGGGGTGAGGAGCCAGTGCTGCTGTGAGCGCCGCCCTGG
>JAKAWF010000396.1 GCA_021817025.1 bacterium | reverse complement strand
CCCGCCTGCTGGAGCCCGGGGCTGAGAGTGCGGTTGACACAGCGGCGGCCGCCCGCTAGGATTCCGCTCAGACAAAGGCTGGAGGCGCCTCCCAACCAGCGGAACTCCAAGTTCCCCGCCGCTGGCAAGGTAGAGGTGACCTGCGTGGATCGACACATCCAGCTAAACATCGGCAACGTCGTGCTGATCACCCTGATCGCCGCAGGCGGCGTCCTGGTGGTGGTCATGGCGGCGAGGGCGCTCGGCAAGACCACGATCCCGGTCGCCAACAAGGTCGGCCAGGGCTACACGGCCGCTCTCGGCGTGGCTGCCTGACATGGCGGCGGCAGCGGCGAACACCGGCAACTCGGCGGCGGCCGCTCAGGCCGCGAACCTTGCGGGCTGGCTGGCCCACGCGGAGACCAACCCCTGGACCCAACTGGCGACGCTGCCCTCAGGCTCGGCGGGCGGGGCCTCGGCCGGGCTCTTCACATTGAACCCCTCCGACATCCCGGTTTCGCCCACCTGGTGCAAGGCGATCAAGTACCTGGTCACCCTGAACCTGGCGGTGACCCTGCCTGCCGGCGGCTCGGTGACTGTCTCCCCGTTCTTCCCCTTCTCGTCACTCATCCAGGCGCTGACCCTCGCGGGCGCCCCGCCCTGGAACCAGCTCGAAATGACGGCCTGGTATCTGGACACGGTGTCGAGGGCCCAGGACTACGACCCCAGCTTCGCCGGTCTTGGCGAGTACAGCCCGGTCTCGGCCAGCGCCTCTCCCTACCAGGACGACGGCGGCAATTGGGATCTCGGCGGACTGGTGCCGGGCTCCACGCTGACCAACAGCGGTACAGCCCCGGTGACCACCGACTACACGGTGAAGTTCACCGTGCGTCAGCAGTTGCAGCGCCGACGCCACCTCGGCTTCGGCCTGCTGCCCTTCGGCGACAACGAGAACCGGCCCCAGAACAAGCTCATCCTGGCTCCGACCACCGGAAGCAACCCGGAGCAGGTGCCCTTCATCAACGCCTCCGCGGGGGTCACGGTGCAGACCACGGCTGGCAGTCAGGCGGCCATCGTCTACGAGCTGATGGGGCTCGACGGCGCATCCCTGCCGCCCGGCACCAAGGGCACCCCGACTCCCACTGCGAGCTTCGGACTCCAGGTTGACGCCGCGTCTCCCTCGATCCAGAACGCGGGGGCGATCCAATACTTCGCCCACAAGACCGCGATGCTGTACGAATCGATCCACCACATCCTGGTGAACGACAACCTTCCGATCCGGGCGGACTATTTCGCCCTCTGGCTGACCAACGTGCAGCAGAACTCCAGGTGGGAGTTCGACGCCTCGACCAACACCTTCCAGGACTACTACGAGATGGTGCACGAGCGCTATCAGAGGTACTTCCCGAAGGGCCACTTCCTGGCCGACCTGGCGGGCGGCGAGATCCCACAGTTCCCCAACGCGACTCCGCTGGTCGCCCAGATGACTCCTGACGTGGCATTGGCCGCAACCCTCGGGATCTCCCCGACTCCTGCCATGTCCACCGCCCTTCGGGTGCCCGCAGGCACCACAATGACGGGGGCTTACGCCAGGGTCTACAGCTTCGGTCTCGTCCCGGTGCCCTACTGATGGGCTCGATCTCTGGCGACTTCATCAAGGGCGCAGCCATCGGGGCCGGGGTGATCGTGGGCCTGCTGATCATCGGCGCGATCATCGGCGTGGTCCGAACCACGGTCGGGTGAGGCACCCGCCATGTGGGACGGACCACAGACGGTGAACTGGCAGCAGGCGGGAGTCTCCGGGGCGCCGGGGACTCCCGCTTCCCCGACCGGCTCGGCGATGGGCGATGTGATCCTGGTGCTCGGAGTCATCGGCGCGCTCGCTGTCTGCGTGCTGCTCGTGCATGCCATGAATCGGGCGCTCGACTGATGCACATCAAGCCGGCGTTCGTGGCGGGTGGCCTCATGTGCGTGGCCGGGGCCTTCGTGGTCTTCGGCGCGGTGACGGGCAACCTGGCCGCGATGCTGGCCGCCATCTTCGACCCCGGCGTGCTGAAGCCGACGACGGGCGGTCAGCAGAACCTCAACAACTTCGGGCCCCGGCCGAAGGGCGCGGCCTCGGCGGTTCAGCCCGGCACGGGCTTCAAGGCTCCGCCGGGACTGGCCCCGCAGCTAGGAGGCCACTCGTGAGCCCGACCGACATCGTTGTCGTGCTCTCAGCGATCCTGCTCGCGGTGCTGGGATGGACCTCGGGGACGTGGCAGCGCGAACTCAAGGCCATCTCGGGCCAGCTCACGGTGTACAAATGAACGGCTCGTCCCCAGTCAAGCCCCTCTACCTGGCAATTGGGCTGGGGGCTGCGATAGTGCTGGCGGGAACTCCGCTGTTCCCAGCGGTGGTGGCACTGCTGCTGGCGGCCATCGTCTACGATCTGGTGGCCGGAACCCCAGACAAGAGCGCAATAGGTTAAGGAGTAGAGCATGGGTGGCAACGGCGGAGTCATCGCGGCGGGAGTCGCCATCTTCACCCTGATCGCGGTGGTAGCCATCGTGTACCAGGTCTCGACCAAGCCGAACGCGCCTGGAGAGATCAGGAGCATCACGGGCGCCGGAACCACCGTCGTGCAGACGCTGTTCAAGTAGGGAATCGGATCATGCCAACCGCCGAGGGGCTGGCCCTCAACTGGCGTCAGCCGAGGACCAACCCTGGCTACGTGGTCGGGGTGCCGTCTAACTACGGCACCGATGGACGCATCAGCTTCTGGCACTGGGTCAGGGCCGCGCTCATTCCGCAGGTGCCCAACCCGCGCAGCGCGATGTACAACTCGCTCGCCCCGGTGAACTACCACCTCGGGGTGACTGTGGTGCCGGTGCGCCTGCTGATGCCGGTGCAGACGACCCCGCAGCTCGCCTTCACTCCGGCGGGGACAGCATCGGCCAGTCCTGGCGCGGGCGCGGCGTTCAAGGACAGCCAGGTCTGGACGGGAGCTGTCTGATATGGCCGACAACCCGGTTGATTGGATCAAGGCTCACCCCAAGGCGGCGGCTGCCGTGGTCGGTGTGGCGGGGCTCGGAGCCTTCGGGTACTGGCTGCTGACCCGCAACCAGTCCAGTTCAGCCACTTCTGGGCTCACCCCGCAGCAGTACGTGCTCTCGCCGACAACCTCGACCGGGGCCAGCCTGGTGACCGGCGGAGCCGGGGGGACCTCCAGCATCGGCTCGACTAATCCGCTTGCGGGCACTTATCCGGGCGCCCCTTTTCAGCCATCGCCATCGCTTGCACCCACGCAGTCGCCTGCGACAACCTCGATCAGCGGAGCGCAGTTGATCGCCGCCCAACAGGCGGTGCTCAGCACAGGGACCAAGATCAGCACGTTCCCCTCTGGCGGTAGCGGCACCAGCCCGGTCACCGAGTACAGCTACAGCGGCACGACGCCCAGCCTCCAGGCGCAGAACTCGGTCAACAACCTGGAGTACCTGCAGGCTGCGGCGTCTGGGTTCGGTACCCAGGCCGGCTCTCCGGCCCTGGGTACTTACGAGAACGGCCCGGGGTCTGCCATCTGGTCCCC
>JAKAWF010000031.1 GCA_021817025.1 bacterium | reverse complement strand
CCACGTTCTGGCGGCGCTCCTGGCCGACGGTGGTGGTGGCTCCGTGGCCGGGATAGACCACCGTGTTCTCCGGCAGCACCAGCAGCTTCGACAGCACCGCCATCAGCTGCCGCGACAGGTCGATGTCGGGGAGGTCCGTCGGCCCCAGGTCCCCCGCTCTCATGGTGTCGCCGGTGAAGAGGTGGTTGCCGACTTTGAAGCAGAGGCTGCCCGGGCTGTGCCCGGGGGTGAAGACGACCTCCAGTTCGAAGTCGCCGAAGCCGAGGCGGTCTCCGTCGACCAGATAGCGGTCGGCCGAGCGCAGGTAGGCCTTGGCGTCGAGCAGGCTGAGGGCGGTCTCGCCGCCGACCGCGGCCTTGACCTCGTCCTTCACGGCGGCGTGGTTGCGGTGGCCGTGGGTGCACACGATGTGACGCACGCTCAGCCCCTGGCATTGCGCCACGATCTTGTCGGAGTCGGCCCCGGGGTCTATCACCACCGCCTCCTGGGTGCGGGCGCAGGCCACCAGGTAGCAGTTGCTGGGCTGGGTGCCCTCCACCTTGACCCGGGCGATCTGGAGCCGGGGTCGGGGCGGTGGCGTGCTCAGAGACGTTCCTCGCGCTGTTGGGTGAGCTTCTGCCGGAGCGCCTCCAGCTCCTCGAACTCCTCGAGCGGTGGCTTGGGAAGGCGCTGATAGGAGTGGGGGAACTTGGCGTGCTGCAGGGCGCCCAGGAGCAGCTCGACGTCCTCCTCCGTGAGGCGGTAGAGATGACCCTGTTGGGAGGCCGGTGGCAGCGCCTCGGTGACCAGCTGGGGTTCGTACTCGAGCGGCTCGAGCCGGAGCTCGGCGGGCTCACCCGCCTCCTGGCCCACCTCTCGGGGCGGCACCTTGGTGGGTTGAAAGAGCTGGGCGGAACCCGACAGGCTGGCGCGCTTGAAGCCCATCTCAGCCATCCCGCCGGTGGTTGAGGACGTAGTCCGCCAGGGCCCGGTAGGCGGTGGCTCCGTCCGAGTCCTTGGCGTATTGGAGGATCGACTGGCCCGCCAGCGGGCACTCCGCAAAGCGGATGCTGTCGGCCACCTGGAATGGGTAGACCAGCTCGCCGAAGTTGGCCTGGACTTCGTGCAGGACCTCGTTGGCGTGGACCGTGCGCCCCCTGTGGATGGTGGGCAGAATGCCGTGGATGCGCAGCCGGGGATTGAGCTTGGTCCGGACTCGCTCAATGGTGCGGCGCAGCTGCTCCATGCCCTTCATCCCGAAATACTCGCACTGCAGCGGGATGATCACATCGGTGGCCACCACCAGCGCGTTGATGGCGAGCAGCCCCAGGGAGGGCGGGCAGTCGATGATGATGTAGTCGTAGTCGGCCATCACGGGGTGCAGTTTCTCCCGCAGCACCGACTCGCGCCCGATCTCCGTCACCAGTTGGAGTTCGGCTCCGGCCAGCTCCACGTTGGCGGGCAGGAAGTCCACTCCCACCCCGGGGGAATGGAGGCGGATGTCCTGGGCGGCGACGTTGTGCTCGCACAGCATGTCGTACACGGTGAGGCGGAGCTCGTCGGGCTTGGCGACCCCCATGTTCACCGTCAGGTGGCCCTGGGGATCGAGGTCCACGCAGAGCACCCGCGCGCCCCGCTCCGCCAGGGCGCTGCCCAGGTTGACCGCAGTGGTGGTCTTGCCCACGCCACCCTTCTGATTGGAGATGGCGAAGACCTGAACCTCAGGGGATGGGTGGTGGTTGGAGGACATCTGGGGCCGAACCTCAAGGGGCCACCCGGTCAGGGCCGACCGGTCTGGTGATCCCGTCGCTATCATATGGCCGCCCGGCCGGGCGGAGGGCCGTCCCGGGAGCGCAGTTGGGCGCAGTTCGCCGTTGCATCCTCGCCGGGCCGACCGCTACATTGCGTACCCCGGACTCCACCCGGACCATCGCCGGACCCGTTGCGACTAGGAGATCCGCCTTCGTGGCCGAACCCAGTGACCACCCCAAGTCCAAGGTCCAAGCCGTCGACTACGCCATCCAGCTGGCGCTGGCGTCCAGATGGGAGGAGGCCGTCGCCGTCAACCAGAACCTGTTGGACAGGTTCGGGGCGGACGCCGACACCCACAACCGACTCGGCAAGGCCCTCCTGGAGCTGGGGCGCTGGGGGGAGGCTGAAGCTTCGTATCGGGCCGCCACCGAGCTCAACCCGCTCAATCAGATCGCCCAACGGCAGCTCGCCAAACTGCGCGCTCGAGAGGACGGCCGCGGCCCCGCTGCGCCGACGGCGGCCACCCTGGACATCAAGTTCTTCACCGAGGAGCCGGGCAAGACCGTCCTCACCCGGGTCGTGTCCGAGGGGGACTGCGAACCGGGAGCGGTCGCCCCGGGCGAGCCCATCGAGCTGGCCGTCGGCTCGGGCCAGGTGATGGTGCGGAGCGTGCGTGGGGCCGAGGTCGGCACCCTCGAGCCTCGGATCGCCCAGCGACTGCGGCGCATGGTCGAAGGCGGCAATCGCTACGCGGGGGCGGTCGCGCACATCGAGGGGGGCTCGGTCCAGGTGATTCTGCGCGAGGTCTACCAGGCACCGGAGATGGCCGGCACCGTCTCCTTCCCGGTGCGCAAGGGCCGGGAGCCGGACTACCGCCCCTACGCCAAGGAGACCCTGCTGGCTCGAGACGACGACCAGGTGGTCATGGACGACGACGACGGCGAGCGGCTGGCGCCGCGGCCCCCTCGCGTCTCCAACGACATGGAGGAGGGATTCGAGGAGTTCGAGGAGCTGGACGACGCCCCGGACAGCCCGGGCCCGGATGAGGACGACCCCGCCGACGACGATTACTGAGATCTGAGCGGGGTCGTCGGGCCGGCCTGGCCCCACTGGTCTGGCCGCCCCTGGGCCGTCCCAGCGCGCCCTTGGCCGGGAGGTCCCGGAGCCGCCTGAGCCGGTTTCGGAATGGCGGTTGGGGAGCCGGGCCCTGGGGTCAGGAGCGGTTCACCAGGTTGGGGACGCAGGCGGACTGATGGAGTGTCGAACGGAGCGTGGTGAGGCGCAACCCAAGCCCACCGCCCCGCCGGACACAGGTGCGCACCGGGCGGGTCGCCGTCGGCGCGCCGGCGGCTGGAAACGGCTGGGGAGGGGGTCCAAGCTCGCGGGCGATCTCGGCCAACCGCGATCAAGCGGGATCAGGGGCCGACTCCGGGAGCCCACCCGCCTGCCCCGTGGTTCTGGACCACGACTGGTGGTTGTCGCCCCCTGTCGGATGTGTGGGAACGGCCGACCGTGCCGGTGGCTCGATCACGGTTGGCTCAGGGGCGGCGGCTGTTCGACCGGCCAGAGCAGCGGCCGCTCGAAGCATGAGCGGAGCACCACCGAGGACCGGCTCGAGAGCCCGGGATGCTCATCTCTCAGCTGGCGGAGGAAGGTGGCCAGGCCGGTCGGGGACGAGACCCGCACCTTGGCCACGTAGCAGTCCTCCCCGGCCACCTCGTGCAGCTCCAGCACGGCTGGGCTCCGGGTCAGCCGCGCCTCCAGCAGCTCGCGCTCCGCGCGGCCGCCGTCGAGACGCAGGAAGACCAGTGCCGCCGTCGACCGGTCGACCCGGTCGGGGTCGACCAGGGCGGCGTAGCCACGGATCACCCCGGCCGCCTCGAGCTTGTGGATGCGCTCGTGCACCGCCGGTGCCGACATGCCCACCAGCTCGCCCAGCGCGGCCAGGGTGATCCTGCCGCTGCCTGCGACCGCAGCCAGGAGCCGACTGTCGACGTCATCCATCAGGGTGCAGTGTGGCCTAATTTACGAAGCTTGTCCAGCTAAACTGGCTTGTAATCGTCAGATGGGTCAGGGGAGCCAGTTGTTGATCTTCGCCAGGGTTCAGGCCGGCGTCCGGGGCAGCCCGATCGTCCGGGGCTGGTTGGCCCTGCTGGTCGTGTACGTGGTCTGGGGCTCCACCTTCACCGGCATCCAGGTTGCGGTCCGGGCGATGCCGCCCCTCCTGATGGCGGGCACTCGCTACCTCCTGGCCGGAGCGGTGCTCTACGCCGTCGTGGGTCGCAGTGGCGGATGGCGCTGGCGGCGTCCCAGCTGGCCTGAGCTCTACAGCTCGGCGGTGGTCGGGCTGCTCCTGCTCTTGGGGGCCAACGGGCTGCTCAGCTGGAGTGAGCAGAGAGTGCCCTCAGGCCTGGCGGCTCTGGTCATCGCCACGGTTCCCCTCTGGATGGCCGTGCTCGGGCTCGCCTGGGGTCGCTCGATCAGGCCAGGAAGGGTGGCTTGGATCGGGGTGCTGGTGGGCCTGGCCGGGGTGGGGGTGCTGGCCAGCCCCTCCACCGCCGGCCATCTGTCCCCGCTCTACACCGCGGCCCTGCTCGCGGCCGCGGTGATGTGGGCCGCGGGGTCGCTCTACTCCCGGCGGGCCCCACTGCCGGGCGACATCTTCGCCGCCTCCGCCCTGGAGATGGCCTTTGGAGGGATCGGGCTGCTGGTCGCCGGGCTGGCCTCAGGCGAGACTTCGCGGATCCATTGGGGGCACATCATGGGGGGGCCCCTGGCGGCCTACGTCTGGCTCGTGCTGGGGGGTTCCCTGCTGGGTTACACCTGCTACGTCTACGCGCTCAAGACCCTGCCCACCAGCACCGTGGCCACCTACGCCTATGTCAATCCGATGGTCGCCCTTCTGCTTGGCTTCTTCATCCTTGGCCAGGGCCTGACCGAGGGCAGCGCTCTGGCGGCTGGGCTCATCACCCTGGGGGTGGTGCTGATGGTCAGCGGTCCTCGCCTGGCCAGGCGCAAGGAGCGCCGGCAGCTGGCGGGGCTGCCGGGTGCCGACGCGAGCTGAGCCGAACTCCGGTCCCGGGCCCCGTCCCCGCTCCCGTTGGGCGAGGGATCTCCTGGTGCCGTCCGCTGGTCAGGTCCGGTCGGTCGGAAGCGCGCCCAGGGCCCGGCTCACGTGGGGGCCGTGCCATCCGGGGAGGTTCACGCGCGGGCGGGCAGCCTCGGCCGGCTCCGAGCAGGCATCGCCACTCGTCCGTTCAGAAGAGCACCGAGCGCATGGTGCCGATGCGCCGGAAGCCGATCCGCTCGTAGACGTGGATGGCGACGGCGTTGAAGTCGTTGACGAAGAGGGTCACGGCCTCTGTCTCGGCCAGCAGCTGCTGGCAGAGGCGGGCCATCGCCAGCGTTCCCAGCCCCTGGCCTCGGAACCGGGGGTTGGTCCACACCCCCTGGAGCTGGATCGCCTCGGCGGTGACGGCCGAGCGCTCGGCCTTGAAGACGATCTCGCCATCCTCCATCCAGAGGTGGACCCAGCCACGACGGATCAGGGTCAGCACCCGCTGCCGGAAGCCGACGGGGTCGGAAAGGAGCGGATCGAAGCCGACCTCCTCGAGATGCATGGCCGCGCCCGCCGCCACCGCCTGCTCCAGGTCGGCGACGGTCGCCAGCCGCAGCGGCGGCTCCGGGCCGACCAGCGCCAGGCCGTCCAGGTCCACCGCGTAGTGGGGCTGCTCCGCGCGCAGCAGCCGCACCGGGGGCAGATGGGGAGCGAGCAGGCGCTGCAACCCGGCCACCTGGTCCCGGGGCCCGACGATGAGCTGCATGAAGTGAACCTGCCCGCGCAGGTTTCCCGCCAGTGTCACCAGGTCGCGCTCGGCAGGAGCCCACGGGACCACCAGCGGGCCCCGCAGGGCGACCGCGTGGAGGCGGCGGTCGTCGGGGTGCTCGACCCCGACCACGGCCCCCTGGCGGAGAGCTCCATGGCGGATCTCGCTGCGCAAGTACACCGTCTCCAGAGGATGGAGCTCCAGGCAGGCGCCCACGGCCGCCGAGTCGGCCGCCCCCAGCTGGCGAGCCCGCGGTTGACGCAACGACGCCCGCCTCAGCACGGTAGGCATTATGAGGCCCACCGCTGAGACCTGCCGATGCACGAGACCGCATAAATATGCAAACATGGCCCCGTGACAGGTACTCCCGGGGTCGGAGCCAAGCTGCGGGTGGCGGTGGCCGGAGCCACCGGGTATGCCGGGGCGGGATGCGTGGAGCTGTTGCAGCGGCATCCGGGGGTGGATCTGGTCCAGGTCGGATCGCGCTCCCAGGCCGGGCGGCGCCATCAGGATGTCTACCCCGGGTCCACCTGCCCGCTGGAGCTCACAGCCGAAGTCGATGGCGTCGGCTGCGACGTGGTGATCAGCGCCCTGCCTCCCGGTGAGGCCGCCCGGGCGGCGCGGGGGTGGCTCGGCAAGGGGGTGGTCGTGATCGATGTCGCGGCCGACTTCAGGCTCCGGGATGCGGCAGCCTACCGGACCTGGTACGGGCAGGACCATCCAGCCCCCGAGCTTCTCGCGCAGGCGGTCCTGGCCATGCCCGAGCTGCAACCGGAGGCCATCTCAGGGGCCTCCCTGCTGGCCCTGCCCGGCTGCTTCTCCACCGCCGCGATTCTGGCCTGTGGTCCGGCGGCCATGTCCGGCCTGGTCGAGCCCGATGTGGTGGTGGACGCCAAGACCGGGACCAGCGGGGCTGGCCGCCAGGCCGACTCTGGCCACCTCTTCTCGGAGCTGAACGAGTCGGTGCGCGCCTACTCGGTCACCGGCCACCGCCACCGCCCCGAGATGGAGCAGGCGCTCACCCAGCTTGCGGGCGGCGACTTCGGGGTCACCTTCGTCCCCCATCTGACTCCCATGACCAGGGGGATAGTCGCCACCTGCTACCTGCGCCCGCTGCCGGGGGTCGGCCTGGAGCAGCTTCTCCAGGCGTACCGGCGGCGCTACCAGGAGACCCCGTTCGTCTCCCTGGTGGACCAGGCCGCACCCAGCAAGCTGGCCACCCACACCAACCTCTGCTTCATCAGCCTGCAGATCCAAGGACCCCACCTGGTGGCGTGCGCGGTGCTTGACAATCTCGGCCGGGGCGCCTCCTCGCAGGCGCTGCAGGTGCTCAACCAGCGCTTCGGGATGGCGCCCACGGCCGGACTGGAGGGGGCTCCGCAATGGCCGTGAGCGCGGTGACCCAGGGACGCCTGACCGGCGTCACCGAACCAGCCGGGTTTCGCGCCGGTACCGCCAGTGCCGATGTGCGCGGGGACGGCTCGGCGCGCGCCGACGTGGCCCTGCTGGTCAGTGACCGGCCGGCCGCGGCGGCCGGGGTCTTCACCCGCAATGCGGTCAAGGCCGCCCCGGTCGTGATCAGCCAGCTCCACCTCAAGCGGGGGGTGGCGAGGGCGGTGGTGGTTAACAGCGGCAACGCCAATGCCTGCACCGGGGCGCGCGGCCTGGGGGACGCCCTGCGCATGGCCCAGGCCGCCTCGGACGCCGCGGAGTGCGCCCCCGGCGAGGTGCTGGTCGCCTCCACTGGCGTGATCGGAAGGATCATGCCGATGGAGCGGGTCCTGCCCGCGATCGCGGCTGCCGCCGGCGCCGCCACCGAGCTGGGAGGAGCGGCTGCCGCCGAGGCGATCATGACCACCGACACCCGGCCCAAGCAGGCCGGGACGACCTTCGAGGTGGGCGGGGTGACTCATCGCATCGGGGGGATGGCCAAGGGGTCCGGGATGATCCACCCCGACATGGCGACCCTGCTGGCCTTCGTCACCACCGACGCTCAGCTGGCGCCGGAGCTGTTGCGCCAGCTGCTGAGAGAGGCGGTGCGCGAGAGCTTCAACGTCATCAGCGTGGACGGCGACACCAGCACCAACGACTGCTGCCTGGTACTGGCCAACGGCGCGGCCGGGGGCCCCCTGCTGGAGGCCGGCTCCGAGCCCGCCGCCCTCTTCGCGGCGGGCCTGGGACAGGTGCTGGCCTCCCTGGCGGAGCAGGTGGTGGCGGACGGCGAGGGGGCCACCAGGACCTTCTCGGTCACGGTCAGGGGAGCGCTGGACCACGCCCAGGCGCTGGCCGCGGCCCGGACCGTGACCACCTCGCCCTTGGTCAAGACCGCGATTCACGGCGGGGACCCCAATTGGGGGCGCATCCTGGCGGCGGTGGGACGCTCCGGGGCCGAATTCGCGCTCGACCGCTGCCGCCTCCTTATCCAGGGCCACGAGATGTTCGCGCTGGGGCAGGCGGTGGAGGCCTCGCTGGAGCGGCTGGTCCCCAGGCTCAGCGAACCCCGGATCGCCATCGAAATCAACCTTGGAGTCGGGGAAGCCGAGGCCACCGCCCTCGGCTGTGACCTCGGCCCCGACTATGTGAGGATCAATGCCGACTACTCCACCTGACCCCACCCTGGCCGCCGTCAGCCCGGCGCTGCGGGCCCGCATCCTGGTCGAGGCGCTCCCCTACATCCGGCGGTTTCACGGCCAGCTCCTGGTGGTGAAGCTGGGCGGCGCCGCCATGGACGACTCCCAGGCCCGCGACACGGTGCTGCAGGACCTGGTCCTGCTGCGCTTTGTCGGGCTGCGGCCGGTGCTGGTCCACGGAGGGGGCAAGGAGATCACCGCCATGGCGGGAGCGCTGGGCCTGGAGACCCGCTTCGTGGGTGGTCTGCGGGTCACCGACGAGCGCACCATGGAGGTCGCCAAGATGGTCCTGACCGGCAAGATCACGCCCGAGCTGGTGACCGCCATCCACCGGCTGGGCGGCCGTGCCACGGGCCTCTCCGGCGAGGACGGTCCGACCCTTCTGGTGCGGCGCCAGCTGGGGCCCGACGGCGAGGACCTGGGCCTGGTGGGAGCGGTCGAGGAGGTCAACCCGGAGCCCGTCCTGGCGCTCACGGAGCGGGGCGTGATCCCGGTGGTGGCCTCGGTGGGGCTGGGCTACGACGGGCTCAGCTACAACGTCAACGCGGACACGGTGGCGGCCGCTCTGGCGGCTGAGCTGAAGGCCGCCAAGCTGCTCATCCTGACCGATGTGGTGGGGGTCCAAGGGCCTCAGGGCGAGCTTCTCAGTGAGGTCACCCTGGGCCAGGCGGAGCAGCTGCTGGCGGACGGAACGGCCCGGGAGGGGATGATCCCCAAGCTGAAGGCAGCCTGCGACGCCGCCCGCGCGGGGGTCACGGTGCACATCATCGACGGCCGCGAGCCGCACTCGATCCTGCTGGAACTGCTGACCGAGTCCGGCGTCGGCACCATGATCGATCCAGCGCCCGCGGGGGCCACCTGAGGTGGCGCCGGCGACCCTGGTGGAGCGCGAGGCGAGGGCCCTCTGTGGGACCTACCGGAGACTCCCGGTGACCCTGGTGCGGGGCGACGGCTGCTTCGTGGAGACCGATGACGGCCGGCGGCTGCTGGACCTGGTGGGCGGGATCGCGGTCAACCTCCTGGGCCACTGCCAGGCCGAGGTGGTGGCGGCGGCCACGGCCCAGATGGGGCGCTTGATGCACACCAGCAACCTGTACTACACCGAGCCCCAGGTGGAGCTGGCGGAGCGGCTCTCGGCGACCGCCTTCCCCAGCCGGGTGTTCCTCTGCAACAGTGGGGCCGAGGCCAACGAGGCCGCCATCAAGGTGGCTCGCAAATGGGGCCAGCTCCACCGCCAGGGCGCTCACACCATCCTCACCCTGGAGGGAGCCTTCCACGGCCGCACCCTGGCCACCCTGGCCGCCACCGGCAACGCCCACTACGGGGATCCCTTCCGGCCCCTCCCGGAGGGGTTCCGGCAGCTGCCGCGGGGCGACCTGGACGCGGTCGAACGCGCCCTCGCCGACCCCGACAGGCCCGCGGTGGCGGTGCTGGCCGAGCCCATCCAGGGGGAGAGTGGGGTCCATGTCCTGGAGGACTCCTACCTGCGCCGGCTGCGGGAGCTCTGCGATCAGCACCACGCGCTCCTGATCCTGGACGAGGTTCAGAGTGGGATGGGCCGCACCGGGAGGATGTGGGCCCACCAGCACTCGGGAGCGGTCCCGGACCTGATGACCGTCGCCAAGGGGGTGGGCGGCGGCCTGCCTCTGGGCGCGGTGCTGGTGGCCAGGCGCGCCGATGTATTCGAGGCCGGCGACCACGGCAGCACCTTCGGTGGCAACCCGGTCGCGGCTGCCGCCGGCCTGGCCGTGCTGCGGGTGCTCGAGCGCGACCGGCTGTGCCAGCGCGCGGCCGGGGCCGGAGAGCAGTTCAAAGAGGGGATTCTGGGCCTGCGGCAACAGGGGCTGCCGGTCGCGGAGACCAGGGGCAGGGGGCTCCTGCTCGGGGTCGGCCTCTCCTCGCCGATCGCAGCCGAGGTGGGGCGGTTGGCGCTGGAGGAGGGAATCCTGGTCAACCCGATCGGGGAGGAGACGATTCGCCTGGCACCCCCGCTGGTTATCTCCGACGATGAGATCGAACTGGCTGTCTCGGCCCTGGGACGCGCCCTGGAGCGAGCGGCCGGAGCCAACCCGCCGTGACCGCGGTCGAGCTGAAGCGCGCGCGCCAGGCGGCCATAGTGGCGGTCCTGCGCAGTCACCCGGTCGAGACCCAGGCCCAGCTCGCGGAGGAGCTCCACCGGCTGCGCATCGAGGCTGACCAGGCCACCATCAGCCGGGACCTGCGCCAGCTGGGAGTGGCCCGAGTGGAGGGTACGGGTGGCCGGCGCTACCTGCCGCCGCCTGAGGACGAGGAGGGAAGGCTGGCTCAGATCCTGCGCACCCAGTTGGCCCGGGTGGATCTGGTGGCGGCGATGGTGGTGCTGCACACCTCGGCGGGGGCGGCTCCCGTGGTGGCGTCGGCGGTGGACGCCATGAGGCTGGATCAGGTGGCGGGCACGGTGGCCGGCGACGACACCGTCTTCATCCAGGCCCGCTCCGCCGGCGCGGCCCGGCAGGTGGTGCATCGGCTGGAGCAGGTCCGGCAGTGGGCGCCTGGCGGCGGGCCCGAGTGGGCCAGGTGGTTGCCGGCCGACACCCTTGGCGAAGAGGATGGTACCCATGTCTGAGCATCGGCCCCGCTGCGTCCTGGCCTTCTCCGGGGGCCTCGACACCACGGTCGCAGTCCACTGGCTCACCCACCAGCGCGGCTTTGAGGTGATCACCCTGTCGGCCGACCTGGGCGAGACCAAGGACGCCGAGGAGCTGCAGCGGCGGGCGCTGCAGGCGGGGGCGGTGGCCGCCCATGTGGTCGACGCCAAGGAGCTCTTCCTCACCAACTTCGTCTGGCCGTCGCTGCAGGCGGGGGCGCTCTACCAGGGCGTCTACCCGCTCGCCACCGCCCTGGGGCGCCCCCTGATCGCCCGGCTTCTGGTGGAGGTGGCCCGCGAGGCCGGGGCCGCCGCCGTCGCCCACGGCTGCACCGCCAAGGGCAACGACCAGGTTCGCTTCGACGTGGCGGTGGGGGCGCTGGCCCCCGCCCTGGAGGTGGTCGCCCCGGTGCGAGACTGGCAGATGGGACGCAGCGAGGAGATCGCCTACGCCGCCGAGCACGGCCTGCCGGTCAAGGCCACCAAGGAGAGCCCCTACAGCATCGACGCCAACCTCTGGGGTCGCAGCGTGGAGACCGGGATTCTGGAGGATCCTTGGGTCGAGCCTCCGGAGGACGCCTTCGCGTGGACGGTGGCCCCGGAGCGGGCGCCGGCCGCGGGCTTGGTCGTGGAGCTGCACTTCGAGCAGGGGACACCCACCCGGCTGGACGGGGAGGAACTCTCCCCGGTCGAGCTGGTGACCCGGCTCAGCCTGCTGGCGGGCGCCCAGGGCGTGGGTCGGATAGACCATGTCGAGGATCGGCTGGTGGGGATCAAGTCCCGCGAGCTCTACGAGGCGCCGGCGGCGGTGGTGCTCGACTTCGCCCACCGCGCGGTGGAGTCGCTGACCCTCTCCCGCGACGTGCTGCGCTTCAAGCGGCTGGTGGCCGATGAGTGGGCCCAGCTGACCTACGACGGGCTCTGGTTTTCGGCGCTGCGCCAGAGCCTGGCCGCCTTCGTGGGCTCCACCCAGCACTTCGTCACCGGCGACGTCCGCCTGCAGCTGCGCCAGGGCGCGATCCGGCTGCTGGGCCGGAGCAGCCCCAGCTCCCTCTACCGCCGCGAGCTGGCCACCTATGAACGCGCGGAGGACCAGTTCCGGCACCAGTCGGCGGAGGGCTTCCTCAACATCTTCGGGCTGCCGCTGCGCACCCAGGCTTCGATCCAGGGAAATCTCTGGGAGGATTCCGGCTCGCTGCTGCAGGCCGCTCCCCGCGGGATCGCCCAGGGCAAGCCGGCGGCGGACGACCTGGCCGATGCCAAGACGCCCTGAGCCCGTCCCCACCCAGCCAGGCTTCGCCAAGGCCTGGAGCGGTCGCCTCCACGGGGGTACCAACCCCACCCTGGAGGAGTACACCAGCTCCTTGCAGGAGGACCGGGAACTGGCGCCTCAAGATCTGGCCGGCTCCAGGGCGCACGCGATGGCGCTGTTCCGGGCCGGCCTCCTGGACGAGGCGACCAAGGACCTCCTGCTGGCCGGGCTGACCACCGTCGCCGCCGAGATCAGCTCCGGCGGCTTCAAGTTTCTCAGCTCCGATGAGGACATCCACATGGCGGTGGAACGCCGGCTCACGGAGCTGCTGGGGGAGCCGGCGCGACGGCTCCACACCGGGCGCAGCCGCAACGACCAGGTGGCCTTGGACCTGCGGCTCTGGGCCAAGCAGGCCTGTCTGCGGCTGGTCTCGGCCGGCGCCGGAGCGCAGGCCGTGCTGCTGGCTCGGGCGCGCCGGGAGCGGCGGACGCTGCTGCCGGGGTACACCCACCTCCAGCGGGCCCAGCCGGTCCATCTGGCCCACCACCTGCTCGCCTATTTCGAGATGCTGGAGCGGGACCTGGAGCGGTTGCGGGAGTGCCAGCGCCGACTCGACAGATCGCCCCTCGGGGCGGGGGCGCTGGCCGGGACCACCCTGGCGATAGACCGCTCCTGGGTGGCCGCCGAGCTCGGCTTTGGGGGCCTCACCGGGAACAGCCTGGACGCGGTGTCGGATCGCGATTTCGCAGTCGAGATCGTCTTCTGCTGCGCCCTGATCGGCGTTCACCTCTCCCGGCTGGCCGAGGACCTGATCCTCTGGAACACCAGGGAGTTCGCCTTCGTCAGCCTGCCCGACAGCTGGGCCACCGGCTCCAGCCTGATGCCCCAGAAGAAGAACCCCGACGTGCTGGAGCTGGTCCGCGGCCGGGCGGCCAGGCCGATCAGCTCACTGGTGGGACTGCTCACGGTCCTCAAGGGGTTGCCGCTCAGCTACAACCGCGACCTCCAGGAGGACAAGCACCACCTCTTTGCGGCGGTGGCCGCGACCGAGGCCAGTCTGCTGGCCCTCACCGGGCTCCTGGGGGAGGTCCTCTTCAACCGGGAGCGCATGGGGTTGGCGGCTCAGGATCCCGAGCTGCTGGCGACCGACCTCGCCGAGCACCTGGTGGCCCAGGGCGTGGCCTTCCGGCAGGCCCATGAGCTGGTGGGCCGGGCCGTGCGGCGGGCGGAGGAGCTGGGCCAGGGCCTGGACGTGCTGCTGGCCGGTGCGTGGCGGGAGCTGGGCCTGCCTGCCGATCCCGTGGCGGCTGGGGTGTTCGATGCGCGGGCGTCCCTGGGGCGCCGGGAGCAGCCGGGAGCCCCCGGTCCCAAGGCGACCGAGCTGGCCCTGACGGAGGCAGCCCGCCGCCTCAGGCAAAGCCGGGCCTGGATCAGGCGCCAGGGTCGGTGAACTGGCTGGCGGGGGCTTCCACCGGCCTCGCAGAGGGCCGACTTGCTAGCATCAGAGGCAAGGTGCAGGTCTACCAAGTCAGCTGAGATGTATCGCAAGCTCTATCTGCCGCTGGACAACTCCGACCACTCCAGCGCCGCCGCCGAGGTGGCGATCCGGCTGGCCAGGGCCACCGGGGCGGAGATCGTGGGCAGTCACGTGTACGCCGCGCGGATGCACGACTACCGCTTCAAGCAGATGGAGTACACCCTGCCCGAGGAGTACCAGGACGAGGCGGAGCTGGAGCGCCAGCGCAAGATCCACAACAGCCTGATCGCGACCGGGCTCGGACTGATCTCCGACTCCTACCTCGAGGTCGCCCAGCGGCGCTGCCTGGAGGAGGGCATCCCGTTCACTCCCAAGACCTTCGACGGCAAGAACTGGGAGATCCTGGTCAAGGACATCGAGGAGTCGCAGTACGACCTGGTGTTGATGGGCGCCTATGGCCTGGGACAGGTCAAGGAGACCCAGCTCGGGACCTGCGTGGACCGGGTGGTCCGGCGAGCTCATCAGGACACCATCGTGGTCCGCCATCGGGAGGGCCGCGACCCGCTCTCCGGCCCCATCGTGGTGGCGATCGACGGCTCCTCCCAGTCGTTTGCCGGTTTGCGCTCGGCGCTCGAGATGGGCCGGGCGCTGGACCTGCCGGTGGAGGCGGTCTCCGTCTACGACCCCTACCTTCACTACGTGCTCTTCAACGGCATCGTGGGAGTCCTCTCCGACGAGGCCAGCAAGGTCTTCCGCTTCAAGGAGCAGGAGGCCCTTCACGAGGAGATCATCGACACCGGGCTGGCGATGATCTACTCCTCCCACCTCAAGGTGGCCAAGGAGGTGGCGCAGGCGCAGGGGTACGACCTCCCCATAACGCTGCTGGACGGCAAGGCCTTCGAGCAGGTGCTGCGCTATGTCCGCGACCGGGACGCCTCCCTGCTGGTCTGTGGTCGGATCGGGGTCCACTCGGATCAGGACATGGACATCGGCGGCAACAGCGAGAACCTGCTCCGGCTCGCTCCCTGCAGCGTGATGCTGTCCTCGCGCACCTACGTGCCTCCCATCGACATGCGCGGGGCCGCCTCGGTGGTGTGGACCCCGGAGGCGACCGAGGTGCTGGATCGAATCCCCTGCTCGGCGCAGGGACTGGCGCGGACCGCGGTCCTGCGCTGGGCGATGGAGCGGGGCCACTCGATCGTCTCCCACGACCTGGTCACCGCGGCCCTGGGCGACATCCTGCCCCCGGAGGCCTCCTCCGCGATCGGGATCCAGCGCGAGGCTCGGGCCGCGGTCATGACCGAGACCGAGGTTCACATCTGCCGTGAGTGCGGCTACACGGCCCGGGGCGTGAGGCCGGTCGCCTGCCCGGTCTGTGGCGGCGCGCAGGAGCAGTTCTCCAAGGTCGATCACCAGAGCATGCTGAGAGACGCCGAGGGCGAAGGCGAGGTCACCGAGGAGCGCACCTTCGACAATCGCAAGATCGGGTGGTCGACGGAGGCTCGCAACCTGCTCCACGAGATGCCGGCCGGCTACCTCCGGCGCCGGATCAAGGCCAAGGTGGAGAAGGTGGCCCGGACCAGACGGCTGTCAGTGGTCACCCTGCAGGTGGCGGCTCCCGTGATCGAACCAGAACTGGGCCGGTCCGCCCACGCTCAACCCCATCGCACCCCGCTCGAGGATGGGCCGGGGACCCCGGAGCTGAGCCCGATTCCAGCCGCGGGATTCGACGATCTTCCCGCTGACGCGGGCGAGGTCGACCTGGCCCTGCACACCTACGCCTCGGGTGGCAGCGGGGGCAGGTACGTCCCGCGCGAGGCGTCGCCGACCGTGGCGCGGCTGCGGCCGCACGAGCAGGGAACGACCCCCGGCCACAACGGTGCCCGCAACGGCGGAGCGGACGCGGCCGGGGCGGATTCGAGGTCCGAGGCGGAGCCCGCCAAGTGTCCATTCCAGGGGCGGCCCGAGACCCAAGAGGAGATCGGGGCGGCGCTGCTGCGGGGCTCGACCACAGCGAGCTGAGCCCACCACCCCGCCGCGCCCCGAGGGGCATGGGGGTCCCCAGCTGCGGCGTGGGCCGGGCTACATGAGCTGGCTGCCACGCTCCACAGCGGGGTCGATAAGGCCCTCGTCGCCGCGCATGAGGTGCCGCATCCGATCGCCCTGGCGGGGCTCGGCGAGCGCGCTCACGACGTCCCCCACCTGCAGGACCGTAGCCCCGCTCGGGAAGGTTAGGTCGTCGCCACGAAGGACGGTGACGACGATGCAGCCCGTGGGCAGGTCCAGCTCTCGCAGAGGTCGGCCGACCAGAGGCGAACCGGCACCCATGCGTTCCTCCAATGCCATGGTGTGAGCGCTCACCTGAGCCATGGTTCCGATGTTGCTGTCCAGGGCCGCGTGGTAGCCCGCGATCAGGTCACCGAAGGTGAGCACACCCAGCACGTGGCGGGCGCCGTCTGTCACGGTCACCCAGTGGCCGCCGGCTTGGGTGATGGACTCCAGCGCCGAGTCGAGCCTGGCCGTGCCCGCGACGGTGGGGGCGGTGGCATCCAGCAACTGGTCGAGCGGTGTGTCCGCCTCCTGCTCCGGCCGGCCCTCCAGCTGTCGGGTGGAGACGGTGCCCAGATAGATTCCCTGCCCGTCCACCACCGGCGCGCCCGGCACCTGGGCTTGGCGAAGGGCGGCCAGCGCCGTCTTGAGAGGCATCTCCGCCTCCAGTACCAGGCGCGGCTGGTGGCCGACCGCGCTGACCTTCACTGTGTTCAGAAGCGGCAGACCGAACTGGAAGCGAGCGGCCGGCGAGTCGGCGCGGGTGCGCAGCTGACTGCGGTAGATGCTGTCGTCGAAGTGGCGAACCACGAACGTGGCCAGAGCCACGGCCACCATCGCCGGTGCCAGCAAGGAGATGGTGCCGGTCATCTCCGCCACCATCAGCATCACCGCCAGCGGGGCCCGGGCGATGCTGCCGAAGCAGGCCATCATGCCGACGATGACGAAGGCCGCCGGATCATGGGGGATGCCGGGGGCAATCGGCTCCAGCACCCGCCAGACGGCGGCGCCGGTGAAGGCGCCGATGACCATGCCCGGTCCGAACACGCCGCCGGAGCCGCCGGTGCCGATCGACAGCGAGGTGGCCAGGATGCGGGCGAACGGCAGCAGCAGCACGGCGTAGAGGGGGATCTGGAGCAGTTCCGGGCCAAGCCCCTTCTGGACCCAGCCGTAGCCCGTTCCCAGCACCTCCGGCAGGCCCAGGGCGATCACGCCCACCAGCACTCCGCCCAGGGCCGGCTTGAGCTTGCGGCTGATCGGAATCCGGGCGTTGAATGCCACCATCCCGTAGAAACCCCGGGAATAGAGCAGGCCGATCAGACCCGCAGCCAGGCCGATCACCGCGAACCAGACCAGCTGCAGGGGATCGTTGAAGTGGTAGCCGCCGGCCACGGCGAAGAGGGACTGATATCCCTCAACGGCTCCGAAGATCAGGAAGGCGACGATCGAAGCCACGAGCCCCGGTAGCAGAGCGGCGAATTCGAAGTCATCCCGGTAGAGGATGTCGGCGGCCAGCACGGCGCCGCCCAGGGGAGCGCTGAAGATCGCCCCGATCCCCGAGCCAATCCCGACCGCCACGGCGAGGCGGCCGTCCTCTGGCGAGAGGTCGAGAATCCGTGCCAGCAGGGAGCCGAAGCCGGCACTGATCTGGGCGGTCGGACCCTCCCGACCCCCCGAGCCCCCGGACCCGATGGTGAGTGCGGAGGCGACGATCTTGACCGCCACCGCCCGCAGGCGGATCCCGCGAGGGTTGCGGTGGAAGGCCTCGATGGCGGCGTCGGTGCCGTGCCCCTCGGCCTCTGGGGCCCAGGTGAACACCAGCAGGCCCGACAGCAGGCCGCCCAGGCCCACCACCAGCGGGATCGCCCAGGGACGGGCGTAGCCTGCCGACCCCGCGGCGTTGCCCTCGCCGCTCGGGGTGGGGATGTGGTAGCCGGCGAGGTCGACCAGGAAGAGGTGGGTTCCCAACTGCAGGGCTGAGTAGAAGAGGACCGCCCCCAGCCCGGCCACGACGCCGATGGCCAGCCCCAGCACGAGCCACCTCTCCACGTAGGACATCTCGCTGATGCGAGAGCCGAGGTGGCTGCCAAGGGTCCGCCACCCCGGCCATCCCCGGCCCCGGATGGGCCGCCTCCAGGTGAGCGCGGCGCGATCCAGCCCGGGCTGCTCCTCCCGCGCAGCGGCGGGCGGGCTGGCGGCCCCAGGTGGCTCGCCCGCCCCGGGTCTCTGACGCTTCCAGCGGGCCGCCGACCGTCGCAGTCTGGGGGCTGTGCGGTTCCAGAGCCGGGCGGCTCTGAGGCGGGTGGAGGTTCCTCCCTCGATGGCCCCGACAAGGCCTCCCCGGAGTCCCCGCTTCAGCCGGCGGCCAAGTGAGCCCAGCCCCGACCGCAACCGGCCTCTCATGGCGGTTGGAGGGCGGAGAGCAGGATGTCCAGGGCGCGACGGATGTTGTCCCAGCGGAACGCCTGAGGGTCGAGCCCAGCATGCATCGTGAGCCCGTCGCCGAGCGCCAGCACCAGCGAGGCCAGGGCGTTGGCGGGAGCTTCCAGCAGTTCGCCGTCGGCGATGCCCACTTCCAGCCAACTGCGGAGCCGTTCCCGCCTCCGGGCGGTGACTGCCACCAGGAGCCGGCGCATGGTTGCATCAGCCCGCATCCCCGACCAGATGTCGGCGGCCAGCTGCACCCGGCCGGGTTCCTGGGCGCGCTCCAACATGGCGGAGGTGAAGGCCCGCAGGCGCTCCCCGGCCCTCATGGGCGCGGCCTCCAGCCTCAGCATCGTCGCCTCGACTCTCTCCGCGTCGGCCTGCACCAGCGCCAGCAGGAAGGTCTGCTTGTGGGGGAAGTAGCCGTAGAAGGCACCCTTGCTGACACCAGCCTCACGGCAGATGTCGTCGACCCGGAGATCCCGGCACCCGGTGCGGGCGAGGCAGCTCCAGCCAGCGTCGATCAGGACCCTGCGCCGCCTGGCCCGGGTGCTGTGGGCCAGCTTTGGCATCCCTCAAGCTTAAGTTACAAGGAGACCCAGTGGTCGGTTTGCGCAGACCTGGGGGAGCGCTTCGGCCGGGGCTCAAGGCGATGTCGGCGGCTGTTCCGCGAGCGCCGGGGTGGACTCCAGGCCCGGTCGCACACCGGCCGGCGCATGAGCTTCTTGGCGCAGCTGAGACGCCGGTCAGAGGTCCCCGGGATCGACCTCTTCCGGTCCCTCACCGAAGCCGCCCAGGAGGTGGGGACTGCCCTCTTCGAGTGAGAAGACACCCTCGCACTCGGGGCACTCCATCTCGGCGCCGGCATCGTAGTCATCCGGCGGGAGCAGGACCGCCCCGCAGGCGGGGCAGGTGACGGTGGTGGCTGGCGCGCTCCTTCGCTCCCGCGCCATGGCGGCGGCGGCGGCGGCCAGATCCAGGGCCACCGCCCCGCAGCTGGCGCAGCGAAATGAGGCGAGCTTGTCCCGGTGCTCCAGGTACGAGCCCCGGGCATCGACGAACACCGCCCCACCCAGGAGCTCGAACCGAGCAGGCTGGCAGCCATAGGGGCAGACCAGCTGGCGCTTGCTCGCAGCCACTCCGACCTCAGCCCTCGCCGGAGCTGAACTGGGGCCGATGCCAGCCTCCCGGTCCTTCCCCGGCGGCGGAGATCTCGGCGAAGAGCTCCTCGAGATCGGTCCTGGTGTTCAGGTCGGCCACCCGAGCGCGCAGGCGAGCGGCGCCGCTGCAGCCCTTGATGGCCCAGACCACGAACTTGCGCGCCAGGCGCACCCCCAAGCGCTCTCCGTGGTGGTCGACAACCGCGTCCCAGTGCCGTCGGGCCAGCAGCAGGCGCTCCTGAAACGAGGGGTCGGGGCCGGGGTCGCCATACCGCAGCTGACGCACCGCCTGTTCCAGGAAGTTCCAGTCCCCCAGCATCCCCCGCGCCACCACGACGCCATCGACCACCCCCTGGCGGATGCGCGCCTCCACCACCGCGGGGTCGCGGACATCCCCCGACCCCAACACCGGAATGTGGTCGACCGCCTCGCGCACCCTGGCGATCTCGTCCCAGTCGGCCCAGCCGGTGTAGCGCTGGGCGCGGGTGCGCCCGTGGATCGTCACCGCGGCCACTCCCACCTGCTCCAGGGCGTGGCAGAGCTCAGGGGCGTTGATGCTCTGGTGGTCCCAGCCGAGTCGCATCTTGGCGGTGACCGGGACCGCGACCGCGTTCACCATCGCCTCCAGGACGGCCACGGTCATCTCAATGTCTCGGGCCAGGGCGGCGCCGGACCCCAGCCTGACCACCTTGGGGACCGGGCAGCCGAGGTTGACATCGACGATGTCGGCCCCCCGGGCGACGCAGATCTGGGCGGCGTCGGCCATCAGCTGGGGATCGCAGCCCACCAGCTGAGCCGCCACCGGACGTTCATCCGAGCCCATGTCCAAGATCCTCTCGATGGCATCCTCTGGGGCGCGCACCAGAGCCGCCGCCGCCGTCATCTCGGTGCAGGTCAGCCCCGCGCCCA
>JAKAWF010000395.1 GCA_021817025.1 bacterium | reverse complement strand
GACTGATCTCTGCCCCCGCCGTGCCCAGCTCGAACCTGTCCATCCCCGATGGTATAGCGCACTTCGTCGAAAAAAACCAGCCCCCTGGTCGTCTCAGTTCAACCTACGGACTTTGACAGCCCCCTGGTTCCGGCCTGCCCGGACTCGACCGCCAGGGCTTCAATGTTCCCGGTGGCGTTCACGGCCATGTCCGCGATCGAGGACTGACCGGATGAGATGCTGCGGGGCACCGGCAGCGGTGAGGTGGTCCGACCGATCGGGTCGACCCACACGTACGCCCGCGACCGGAACGCCCCGCCTGGGCCCATAACGATGTGCGCAGCGGCCAGCCTGCCGTCGAACGTGGCGCCTAGCGAGAACCACATCCCACCGACTGGGCTTTCGACGGTCCCCGGCTGGAGTCTCCCACCCAGGGCGAGCTGCAGTCCGTCGATTCCTATGTCTTCGCAGCAGCCGGACGTGTACAGCAACTCCCCGGGCACCGCCGCCAGCGCCTGGGTCTGGCCCGTAGCGTCTGGGACGGCGGCCAGCACCGAGAGGTCGCCGGTAAACGGATCGACCCGGAAGAACACATCACCGTAGTGCGGCTGACCGGAAAGACCCGACAGGGCAAAGTAGATGACCGGATGACCGACCCCGGACGTTTGGCTCCACACCGGTCCGTCGACGAGGAACTCACCTGTGCCCGAGTTGCCCAGCTCAGGCGAAGGTATGGGCACGACCAAGCGCACCCGTCCGCTCACCGCGTCGGCCACCTCGATCCCGTGCTGATCCACGAACGCCAGCAGCCCGTCCGGCGCCACGCGGGGCGCTGTCGTCAACGGCACTCTCGAGGTCGAGGTTGGCGCCGACGATAATGGCTTGGCCGACCCACAGCCCCCAGCCACCACCACCGCCACCACGGCCACCGCCCAGGCCGCCCACCTGCCCTCGGTCCCTCGCCCAGTTATCCGATACCAACCCACTCCTGCCACCCCCAACCCGACCGGACGAAGTATAAGCCCTCGGTCTGGATCGTCTTGAGGTCGTCCTTCACCTCCGGCCGATCACCATTCCTAAGCACTGAGCAATAGTGAGTATTGCCCAGTGGGCGACTCCGAACGGTCTTGGGCCGCCTGGAATCCTTCGCGTCGGGTGGGCATTACGGTCTTACGTCCACCTCTTGGTGAATGCCCCGTGCCGTTGCTTGGCAAGGGTTTCCTGCTTGGTGCATCGTCGGTCAGACCGGCCGGGGCCGATGTGGGCCCTCCGTCGGAGGCACTCGCGGTAGCTCGTTCCCCATCCACTGATGAAGTCCGAGCGCTTGTGCCCCGTCTCCGGAGTCGCTGTCCGAGTCCGCGTCGTCCGATCGCCACCGCAGCCGCGTGGTGGCCATTTAGAGAGCACGTTGGATGTTGTGTCTTGAGCGCATCGAGCCAGTGCTGGGCGCCCCACTGCGAGGTGTAGGCGCGGTCAACGGCGACGACCGCGATCCCGACGCTGTGGCCATCTGGCTGAGGCGATCCCGCAACTTGGCGGTGGGCAGGCCGGATATGTGGCGCCGGAAGGCCTTACCCCTCTTGCCTCGAAAAGGGGGCCCCCCTGGAGACGCCTCTCTTGATCTCAGAGACCGCCGATTCCGCCCCACCCCCGGCCAGTTTGCTGCGGAACTCGGGTCAGATGGCCGAGATCGAGAAACGGATCCCCTACTTCGAGGTAAACCGCCAGCGCATGCGCTACACCCACTTCCGGGAGCTGGGGCTGTTCGTTGGTTCCGGCACCGTCGAGGCCAGCTGCAAAGCCGTGGTCGCCCACCGCCTCAAGCAGTGGGGCATGCGCTGGACAGTTCGGGGATCCGCCGCCATCCTCAGCCTCCGCTGCCGGCAGGCCACCGGCCCCTCACGCTGGGACCAGGTCTGGCAGTGGCTCCACTTTCAGATCCCGGTCGCCTGATCCCACCCCAACTTTTTTGTCTCACACCCACCCTGCGCCGAGTATGGTGAGCGCAGCGAAGGCGTGGCCCCTACCCTGCCCGGGAAGTCGCCCGCTCGGAAGCTGCGGAGGTGATGCCGCCATGTTCAGACTTCCCATCTTGATTCTGGTCCTGACGGTCGCCGCGGCTCTGGCGCTGCACACGATCAGCCTGCTGATCCTGCGCCGCGTGGCGGCAGACCACCACCCAGCGCTGCAGTCGCTCCTGAAGCGGAGCAGTCGGCCCCTGCAGGTGCTGCTGCCCCTGGCCGGCCTCGAGATCGCCCTGGACGCAGTCAACCTGCCGGCCCCACTCCGAGATGCCCTGCTGCACATCTTCGGGATCGCCCTCATCCTGGGGGTTGCCTGGCTGCTGGTGCGCCTCTCCTACGTCCTCGACGACATGATCCTGGGCCAGTACCAGCTGGATGTCGGCGACAACCTCCGCGCCCGCCGGGTTCACACTCAGATCCAGGTTCTGCGTGGGATCACCACCGTCGCGGTCGCGGTGGTGGCACTCTCCATGGTGCTGCTGACCTTTCCCGAAGTGCGAGCGGCCGGCGTCGGCCTGCTAGCTTCCGCGGGCCTGATCGGCCTGGTGGCCGGAGTGGCCGCCAAGCCCGTGGCGACCAACCTGGTGGCGGGGATCCAGATCGCCTTCAGCCAACCGATCCGGGTCGACGACGTGGTGGTGGTGGAGGGCCACTGGGGCCGGGTGGAGCAGATCACGCTCACCTTCGTGGTGATCCGAGTCTGGGACCTGCGCCGGCTGGTGCTGCCGATCTCCTACTTCATCGAGACTCCGTTCGAGAACTGGACCAGGTCCACGGCCGACATCCTGGGCTGGGTTCACATGGAAGTCGACTACTCCGCCCCGGTGGGCGAACTGCGCCAGCAGCTTCAGGAGGTGGTCGCCAAGTCTCCCAGTTGGGACGGCAAGGTCTGTGTCCTCCAGGTGACCCAGTTGGGCAACGAGACCATGCAGCTGCGGGCGCTCTTCAGCGCCGCCGACAGTTCACTTTCCTGGAACCTCCAGTGCGAGGTCCGCGAGGGGATGATCGACTTCCTCCAGAGGCACCACCCCAGCTGCCTTCCTCACCGGCGCGCCGCCGTGCAGCTGTCCTCCTCACAGGCCGGAGCCGTGGGCGGTGGCGGGCTCGATCCCGATGAGTCCCAGGCGGCTCCGCCGGACCCCGACGAGGGAGGGGACCCGGTGCCGGCCGGCGCGTCCAGCCCCGGCCCTTAGATCGGGCCGGCGCCTGCGGCGGCTGGCGGCAGATCCCACCCGCCCTTAACCCTCACACCTCCTCTGGCAGCGAGCGCAAGGTGGCGCAGCCCTCCCGAAACAAGTGCGCCGAAGCTCCGCTCTCGACGCAAGCTTCTTTCCGGGTTCCCCGCTGGTGTGGATTGCAAGCGACCGTTCCTCAAACCGTGACAAATGCGGCATGGGTCTGAGGACCACCGCTGAAGGCGATCGAGTAGGGCCCGGGGTCACCCCGGGCCCTCTCACACCACCGGACATGCGGGCCACGCATCCGGCGGTTCATCAGGCGCTCCTCAGCCGGTGCCGACAGACCCAGAACCCAGACAGCCCCTGAG
>JAKAWF010000394.1 GCA_021817025.1 bacterium | reverse complement strand
AACGTCCTGGCCCACTGCAAGGAGGTGGGCTTCCTCTCCGGGATGATCGCCGCCGAGATCGGGGCCGACGAGCATCTTGCCAAGGAGGCGGGCCTCCTCCACGACATCGGCAAGGCCGTGGATCACGAGGTCGAGGGGTCGCACGCCGTGATCGGCGGGGAGATCCTCCGCCGTCTGGGGCGGCACCGGGATGTGGTGGACGCGGTGCAGTGCCACCACTACGACGTCGAGCCCAGCACGGTGCTGGCCTTCATCATCCTCAGCGCCGATGCCATCTCCGCCTCCCGGCCCGGCGCCCGGCGCGAGACCCTGGCCAGCTACATCAAGCGGCTGGAGAAGCTGGAGGAGATCGCCAATGGCTTCGAGGGGGTGGAGCGCTCCTTCGCCATTCAGGCCGGCAGGGAGGTCAGGATCCTGGTTCGCCCCGAGCGGATCACCGACGACGCTGCCGTGGTCCTGGCCCGCGACGTGGCCCGGCGGATCGAGAGCGAGATGAGCTACCCGGGAACCATAAAGGTGACCGTGGTGCGGGAGACCCGCTCGGTCGACTACGCCAAGTAGGCCAAGGCTCGGTGGCAAAGCTGTTACGGGTGTGCTCCGATCCTTTTTTGCGCACCTATCCTGACCTCCACAGCGGCTAAACTGCGCTGGTCCGCTGGGTGGTACGGCCGCCCGACGGAAGTGGGAATCGCTACGGCAGGGAAGGATGGAGCACTTCAGGACGGCGTTCCGCAAATCGACCGCGAGGCGACTGGGCCGGCCCCCCCAGTCAGGAGGGTGGCGTGGCTTCTCGTCTTAGGGTCGCTCCCTCGGGCACGACGGAGAGACCAGGACTGGCTCCCGATCCGACCTCCGTTGATGTCAGTGCTTCTGCGTCCAGACCTGACAAGCTGACCGTGCCCCGGGCCGCGTCGGAGAGGCCGAGCGGTGCTGTCGTCGGGGTGGTGGGCTTGGTGTGCCTCGCTGCGGTGACCACGGCCGCACTGCTCGTGAGGCCGCCCTTTGACTTCGTGGATCTGGCTCTGGTCGTCGTGTTCGTCACGGTCTTGGACCTCAGAGGGCCCGTCGGCATTCCCATCGGGCGTGGGCGAGTTAGCTTCAGCGGCACTGCGTATGCGGGTATCGCTTCCGTTTTTCTGCTCGGTCCCTCGGCGGCTGTGGCGGTGGCGATCGCCCTGGTAGCCACGGAGACATGGAACCGCCGTCATAGCGTCCTAAAGAAGAGTTTCAACGCCGCCATGTCCCTTCTGCTGTTCTCAGCGGCCGCGCTTTCTTACGAGGCTGTGTCTGGTAGGTCATCCGCGGTCCCGGTCATTGTTGCAGCTGGAGCTGCAGGCGGCCTCGGCGGCTGGTTGGTAAATCACGCGCTAGTGGCTGCCGTACTGCGTGCGGAGCAGGGCCGGAGTGGATTCCAAGTTCGGCCGTTTCTGCACCAGGTCCTCGCGGTGCTGCCTTATTACGTAGGCTACGGGCTGACAGGCGTCGGGATCGTTGCGGCCAGTTCGCGCCTGGGTGCTGCTGGGGCACTGGTAGTGCTGGCCGCTCCGGTGACGATCGTTCAGATCGCCACCACCCGCTGGATGAAAGAACAGGCGGCGAGGCTCGCCGACGCCGAGAGCGCGTTCAACGCCACCCTAATCAGCCTCTCTAAGGCGATAGATTTACGCGACAAGGACACTGAGGGGCACTGCAGGCGGGTTGTGGAGTACTCGCTCCTCATGGGGCGGAACCTGAAGTTCAGCCAGGAGGAGATGGTGCGCCTCTCCCACGGGGCGCTCCTGCACGACATTGGCAAGATCGGCGTGCCCGATGCAATCCTCATGAAGCCTGGGCCGCTCACAGAAGAAGAGTGGGCGATCATGCGCACCCATCCAGAGCTGGGCTTTCAGATGGTGTCCGATGTCCGCCAATTGGAACGAGCCCGGGAGATCATTCTCAACCACCACGAGCGCTTTGACGGCAAGGGCTATCCGAGGGGCCTCCGTGGGGACGCCATCCCCCTTCCGGCGCGAGTCTTCTCGATCGCAGACTCGTTCGACGCCATGATCTCAGACCGGCCGTACCGAAAGGGGATGCCGCTAGAGGAAGCTAGAGCCGAAGTCCGCCGCTGCTCCGGCACTCAGTTCGACCCGATTTGTGTCGCCGCCTTCGACCAGATCCCGGATGAGGAACTCCGCCGCATAACAGAAGAGAGAGAGCACCCCACAGAGGAGTTGCTCTCTCTCTTCGCGTGATCATCACTCCCCGAACCGCCCGGGAAGCTGCGAAACTCAGTCCCAGCCCGTCATCGCCAAAGTGCTCATATCAGGCTCTCTCCTCAAACGCATGGCATGTCCCGAGCCATCACGGCCTCGGCAACGCCGACGACACAGCCGAGCCTACTTGACCTGACGATCCCGTCACAGCGCTTGAAGAGCAAGTGACGGATCCGTAACTAACGGACCGGCCTCTCTCCACGGCGGCCGACGTGCACCCGAGCCTCTCGTCGTTCCGTACCATCTCCAAGGACTGTCCGGCCCCGGCGACCCTAAGGAGGCGGAATTGCCACCTAGCAGCGTCCCGCGTCCTAGATGGGCGCCGCTCAGCGTCCCCCGATTCCGGGCCCTCTGGTCAGGCGCACTGCTGTCCTGGTACGGGGATTTCCTGTCGCTCCCCGCCCTTCTGATCATCTCGTACCAACTCGGCGGCGAAGTCGGGGTTGGCGCGATGGTGTTTCTCCAGACCGCCCCCCTCGTAGTTCTCCTTCCGATAGGCGGGGCCCTCGGAGATCGCGGCGACCGGCGGCGCCGACTGATCGCCCTCGACCTCGTGCGAGCCTCCCTTGCCGGCCTCATTGTGGCGGGAGCCGCTTCCGGCTCTCTGGTCCTCGTCCTAGCCGGATTCGCCGCCAGCCGCTCCGCCGCTGCCCTCTATGACCCTGGGCGCCGCCGCCTGGTTCCCCTCATCCTTCCCTCGGGGCTGGTTCCCGCCGGAGGCAGCCTTCTAGCCGCGGTCGGAGAGTCGTCGATCCTTCTCGGACCGGCTCTGGGTGCCGTGATGCTCTTGGCGATACCTCCGGAGTACTTGCTTCTGGTCGATGGGGGGACGTTCCTGGCCTCAGCGGCCCTGATATCGCGGGTTGGCCCTCAGCCATCGATGGCTGCCCCTGAGCCCTACCTCAGGCCGGGTCCATGGTCCACCGTCCGGCGCGGCTTCGGATACCTGTGGCTGGATGGGACCGTCCGCATCTACGCCCTGCAGGCCGCCCTCAGCACCATGCTGGCAGCGGTGATCACCGTCTACTTCGTGCCCATCGCCCACGATGTGCTGAGGCTGGGGACGAACCAGGTGGGGGTGATGTACATCGTGGTGGGAGCGGCCTCGCTGGGTGGCAGCGCCCTGGCGGTCAGGACACCCAAGGTGGGTTCGCGCTCGCTGATCACCCTGGGGTACATCTCGATCGTGGCCGCGGTGCTCGTGGGGACGTCACTCGGGCCTGTCGCGGTGGTGGGTGGGCTGCTGGTCTTTGCCGGGGCCGGGGCGCTGCAGGAGGTATGGGGGCTGAACCGAATTCAGACCAACA
>JAKAWF010000393.1 GCA_021817025.1 bacterium | reverse complement strand
GATCAACCTCTGGGGTGAAGGCCAGATAGTAGAACGGACGCCGAAAGGCGCGGTCCCAAGCGGTGGTAGCCAACACCAGGTGACTCGAGGTCCACGATGGGCGGCCCCGGAACCATAGCGCCCCGCGCAGGTCGCGGAGCCAGACAGGGTGTCTCACGTCCCGATTGACTACCTCGAGGGTCGTCTCCAAGTCCGAAGCACGCAAAGGTCGGGGGTGACCGGGAAGATCCAGGACCATGCCCCCCTCGGCGAGGGCGTGCCGGAGCCACTCGGCCAGGTGAGTAGCGACATGGAGCTTGACGGGGAGTCCGCCGAGACCAACCTCAGGTGGATAGAGCGAGCTCTCGAGCGTCACCGTGTCGTGGATCGGGTCCATCGCAAGCCTGCCCTCGCTGATCGCGTCGAAAACAGCAGGCGGCCACCCGGTGAGATAGGTCGCCAGCAGCACCTCGGCGAGGAGCTCCCTCACCGGCCGGGGTGCATCGGTGGCCCGCACTGCGGAGATGACGCTCGCGACCGACTGAGGTGGGCAGGGCCTCACTCCACGAGGGATGCGCATGGCAGCAAGGGCGGTCAGCCCCCCCGGCAGGCCGGGTGCGCCGGCTCCGCCGCCCTTCGTGGAGCTGGGAGCACCAGGCGATGCCCCCGCAGCCAGCAGGGCCTCCAGCAACGCCCGACGGTCTCGCTTGCTACCAGAGCTCAAGGGGTGTCCTGGGGCCCCAGTGTCGACCGCCACCCGCTGGTGGATTCCAACCTCGAACGTCTGCCGGAGCGCTGCACGGTAGGCCTGGGCGGTACTCCGCTTGAGGCCCTCGAAGCCTACGGCATCGCAGGCCCCAGGGTAATCGCCAGCTTCCAGTAGCTCGACGGCGTGACCGTCAGCAGCCAGGTACTGAGCGGCGACTCCCAGGCTGTACCCGGACAGGGTGGGATCCCGGTCTCCTCGAGGCTCGATCCTGAGCGATCGAAGCCGCTCAGCCAGCAACCCCCTGGCGGCCAAGGGCAGTCGACCATCGTCGTGGGCGAGGAATCGGGCCAGTGGATCGCGCGTCGCGTAGGGCAGGGCGAGTAGGCCGGACCAGCGCGGATGGGCCTGCACGAACACTTCGCAGGCGTCTGCCAGTTGCAACGCGCCAGGCGGAGGCGCAGGGGCCAACTGCAAGGCTCCGCGGATCGCCGGCACCAGACCGCGCAGGTGTGCCGGCGCGCAGTACATGACGATGTGCTCCACCTGCTCAAGGGGTAGCGCGGTTGGCCCGAGCACTCGGTGAAGTTGGCCGATGTCCCGCGCAGCCTTGGCTGCCCTCGGAGGAATCATGGCGAAATGCCCCGGATCCTAGGAGTGTTGCCGCGCGGCAACACCTGGCAGCAAGGCTCTGCGGATCGCCGTTACCAGGTCCTGCAGGTAGGCCGGGGAGCAGTGCATGACGCCGATCCCGACCCGGTGGAGGGACAGGCGGGCTGGCGGGAGGCGCCGATGACGTCGGCCGGTCGCTCCCGCTGCCCTGGCCCTTAGCGCTGGAGTCATGCCGTAGCCCTCCGGCTCCCAGGGGTGTTGCCGCGCGGCAACACCCGCTCGAAGGCCGCCCGGCTCATGGGCAGGTCCACCTCCAACCGGACCACAAGATGTCCCGAAGAGATGGTGCCCTTGTCCAGGATGTCGGCCCTACGAAGCTGCCGGCTGCGGATCAGGGAGACCAGCCACCCGGGCGCCGCGACATGCTCCCTCGCAGCCTGCGGCTTGGCGGGGTCAACCTCCGCTTTGACGAAATCGCGAACTTCGTTCTCTGTGCAGGGCCGGGCGGCCAGCATTTCGATACCTCGGCGCTGTACCGTAGGTTCGGCTGAGAGGAGGTGGCGCAGCCGCGACACGGTGAGACGCTCTCGCCGCTCGTCGATCGGGAGGTGGCGCCAGATGGGTTGCGTCGCGAGCAACATAGTTTGGCAGTTCGCGAGCCTGCTCAGCTGCCCGGGGGAAGTGCCGGTGTCCTGCGCGATGTCGTGCAGCGATCGGTGCAGGGTTCTCCCCAATTGAATCGCTGTCAGAAGGGCGCTCTCGAGGGCGGCCTTCGAGGTACCAGCTTGGGCTTGGCTATTGTGGACGGCGCGGCCCAGCTCGAGTACCTCAAGGACGGCCCGGTGATATGGCGACGGAGGCCCCTCAAACGGTGCAGCCGTCGTCGGAGTGGCGACTTGTGACAGCGCGATCTCGCTGTCACAAGCCTCCCCTTCGACTGGCGTCACACTTGACGCATGTACCCCGCCATCGCCGACGGGTACATCCGTGACCGTCGTGGGCTGCAAACTTGGGGCCCCATTGTCCCCAGTCCCCAGTCCTGCGGCGGCTGCCGGCTCAAATGGCAGCAGCGGCAGCAGGCCCTCGCAAGCGGCATCGTCGCCCGGACCATTCGACGCGCTGGTCATCGGGGCGTCCTCCGACCGGAAGACCATACAGCGCCCGAGTACTCGTTGTTGGCATCCTCGACGAGGGAGTCCACGTACGCCCGGAGAGAAGCCACCACGATGAGAGCGCGGCGTCCTAACGTTACTTTGGTCACGAGGCCTGGTCGGAGCACTCTCTCGTAGAAGAAGGCTCTGCTTACCCCCAGTGCTGCAGAAGCGGCCTCTATGGAGATGAGGTAAGGCGGCAGGTCCGACCCCGGCTCATGCATCACGGCGGATCTCCGGAGGCACTGGCGGCCGCGTCTGATCGAGAAAGTAGCGCCCTGTGCTCGGCGCGGCCCAATCGGTGCTGCGGCCGACCATCACCATGGTCGCAGTAGGCAGGGGGCGGTGCGTCCACGAAGCGACCCAATGCGCGCGGAGGTGAACTTGGGTTGCGGCGTGTGGCCCGCGTACCGCAGCCGCCCCCCAACCACTGGCCAACCCAACATCATCGGGAAGCGATGACACTACGGAGTGACCGCAAGTCGGGCTGGGACGGTTCGCCGCGATCGGGGCAAGGAGCGCTGCTGAGCAATGGATCAGCGGGACCGCGCCGGTGCGCGCGGGGCAGCCGCTCCGATGCCATGTGCCACCGCCCCATCCCACGCTGCTCCTCCTCGCATAGCAGGAGGCCGCGCCTGATGGCGGTGGTGACTCCACGCTCATCCGCGGAAGAGGGATCGTCTTGGGTGTCGAAGGGCAATGCCAATGCATGTGCCCAACATAGCCGTCGCGGAACGACACAGACGCGACATTCTGTGGCGCAGGGTCCTCGAGGAGCGAAGTGCTGCAGATCCAGCACAGTCTTCCTGCTTTCGGTGGGAAGTCTGCGACGAGCTCGGGATCTAGAACGGCTCGCCGGGCGGCCGGGCGATCAGCAGGGCGAGCCTGTAAGGATTCTTCGAGCGCACCGATCTGGAGTACTAGTTGGCAGCCCCTACGGGTGGAGGGTGGTCGACTGACCGGCAACCCACACCGAGAGAGCTGGCCCATCGAAAAGTCAGCTGCAGGCGCCCAGCGTCCGACGTCGCCTGAGCGCCTGCGCGTCGCGGCGGTATCGTTGGCGGGCCGTCGGTTGAGAGCCATGACGACACCGTACAGCCAAAACAGTGGCAAATAA
>JAKAWF010000392.1 GCA_021817025.1 bacterium | reverse complement strand
CGCGGTCGCCAAGCCCAGCGTCCAGATCCGCAGCCGCCCGCGAATGCGCTGCATGGCCCCCCTGTTCCCCCTAGTCTCGCACCACCTGGTGGCTTACGGCGGGGCCCGGCTCATCGAAGCAGCCGCGGGTTGCGGCCGGGGACGGCCGTGAGGCCGTCCCCAGCCGCACGTGGCTAGTCGTCTACGCCCGGCGACCCCTGGGCGAGGGTGGAGATGGAGGATGACGCGCACTCCCCGAGCGCCATCCCTCCGACCGTGTTGGGCGGCTGGTGCGAGTCGCCGACGTGGACCGCCGGAAGGTTGTCGAAGCAGACAAGGTTGCGGCCGACGTAGTTGTTGAGCACCTCGTTGGCGTCAGGGTCGCCCATCTGGTTGCTAACGTCCAGCACGTTGCCGAGCACCGTGTTCCGCAGCGCTCCGAGCCAGCAGGTCTGAATTCCGATCATCCGCAGGTTGCCGCCGATGGTGGAGTCCTCGACGTCGACGTAGACCGGCGTGCTGGCCACCGCGAGGTCCTCGGACCATGGGGCAGGCGCGGGGATCCCGAAGCAGGCGTCGGGTTGGCTGACGTCCGCGATTGTCGGCCCGCCACCCCCGCCGATGACGGAGAGGTCGTGGCCCACAGTCACGGCGTGAATAACCACGCCGAGGGCGTCGACGGCGATGATGCTGCCCTGAACCGTGTCCTCTTGGACCGTGGAACTGGATCCGCAGAAGGGCAGCGATGGCCCGCAGCCGAGGAGGAGCACCGCGCCCTGGCCAACGAAGATGCTGCCTCCAACCGCCAGTGACCCCGGAAGGCCGAATGCCGGCGGCGTGGAGGCGAGGGCGGCCGGGGTCATCGCGTCCAGCAGCGCCCCAGGCCGGATGAAGAGGTTGCCCCGGACGGTCACCGAGCCCGACGGGATGGTACAAACTCCGGCCACCGTCAGTGACTGGTAGGTCCCCGACGCGATGGCCCCGCCTGTGCAGGTCTGCCCGTGGTCGCCTCCCCCCCGAGGACCGTCGGCGAGCGCTGTCCCGGCGCTCAGCAGTATTGCGGCGGCTGCCACCGCAGCGGCCGCCGACAGGCGCAGGTGTCTCATTCCCTCCTCCTTCCAATCGCGATGTCCACTGTCCATCCCGGGCGCCGAGGCCCGGCACTGCACCTCTGTGTGGCCGAGCACCTGTCGGAGACGGCGGCGGCGCAACCGCCGTCGGCCCGGAGTACTCCGGCTCGTCCCCGGTCAGCTCCCCTCAACCTGGCTCCTCCTGGTGCCGGGCCACTGTGAACGCGATCACTGTCGGCACGTCCACCGCGAAGAGGAGGAGTGTGGCCACCAGCACGACGAGCATCGGTCCGCGGGCCCCATCGCGGATGAAGACGTAGGCGAGCAGGCCGGAGATGACCAGGTAGGCCAGCAGCGCCCAGCGAACCACCTGGAAGAAGGTCTTGAAGGAGAACGGCCTGGCCTTGGCCAGCAGCCCCATGGCCAGTGCGGTCAGGATACCGCCTCCCACCAGCAGCCCCGCCGGGGGACCCAGGGGGACCGCGCCGGGGAGGTTGGCCGCGATGAAGACTCCACCCGCCAGCATGAGCGCCAGGGAGCCGATGCAGAGCTCGGTGACCGGCGGCAGCCGCCGGGTGACTCCACCCGACCCTCGGTCCCCGCCATCCCTCCCGGGCGCCGACACCTGGCTCATACGGTGGCCAGGTGGGTCATGATCACCAGGGTGGCGACCTGCATTGCCCCGGTGATGCCCGCGGTGAAGATGAAGCGGCGCATGAGGCGCGAGATTACCTGGCCGTTGGGGCGGGGCTTGCGCATCTCGAACAGCACCGCGATGTTGGCCGGCTCGAGCACTCCCAGGGCTATCAGCGCCATCGCCGCCACCACCACCGTGGAGGCCACGATCCAGCCATGGTTGGGGCTGGCCGCACCAACGTTGCCGAGATGGATGGCGAGCTGCCACCCCGATGCCAGGGTGCAGACCACCGCGGGAGGCATGATGAGAACCATCTTGGGCATGAACCGCGCGGTGAACTCGGCCCGGGCGGGCACCGAGAGTCGGGCCAGTGTCGGACCGAGGACGAACCCCAAGAACAGGTCCAGCACGGTCCAGATGGCGCCCGCGACCACGTGGAAGAAATCCAGCGCCCACAGCTGGTTGGCAGCTATGGCCCACACCAGACCGGCCAGCACCGCGGCCACCACCGGAAGCCCGCGCAGGGGAACAATCTGGACCCGGGACGTCACGGCAGGCGCGGTTCGTGCCGCTTCCAACATAGGCTCGGCTCTCATCTCCGCCATCTCTCCCCTCCGGTCCTCACATCCCTCCCCAGGACGGACCCCATGGCACTGGGCGCACCGCGACTACCCTCGCTGCGGCCCTTCATGTCGGGGTCGCGAGCCAAAGAATAGTGGATCGGCGTATCTCCGGCGCACGACGGAAATGCCGGCGGGTGGGGCCGGTTCGGCCCATCGGGTCCCCTGGAATTTGAGGAACGTCATCGGCGCGGTGCCGCTTGTGGTGCCCGCCGCGAGCACTATCTCTGCCCCTCGACTCGCTGCAAACTGTAGGGGCACCTCCCGACTCTCCCGAAAGGCCCTCAAGAAGGGCGCGCAGGGGCGGGCGCTCCTGCACAGGCTGGGCACACGCCGGATCTGGCTCTGCCAGTGCTCGGCGCCTTACCCTCTCCAGCGTGTGGCGCGCTGCCCGACCTGGCCCAGGTCGAGCCGGCGCTTTGGGCTTGGGAGCCCTGGCGGGGCCGCTCTTCGTGGCGGCCTTCACCGCGATCGGAGCCAAACGACCTGGGTATGACTGGCGCCGCCTCCCGGTCAGCTCTCTGGCCTGCGGCCGCCATGGGTGGCCCCAGCGCGCCAACTTCATCCTGACCGGCTCTCTGTACTGCTGCGCCGCTCGGGAACTGGGCCGGGCTCCGGCGCGCCGAGTGGGTCCACGCGCGGTCCCTCTCCTGGTCGGCGGGGTCGGTATCGGGCTGGTGGGCTCTGGACTGTTCGTTACCGACCCGGTTGGCGGATTCCCACCGTCGCCGCCCGGCGAATTGCGGCCCCTCATCGTGGGCGCCGGGGAGCCCGAGCCAACCCTGGGCGGGCGGCTGCACAACCTGTGCGCGATCCCCATCTTTGCCGGCACAACCGTCGCCGCCCTCGCCAGCGCCGCCACCGCCATCCGCGTCCGTGACTGTCGCTGGGCCGTTTATTCCGCGGGAGGAGCCATCTCCGTCGTGGGCACCTTCGCACTCTTCGGCGCGGCTTTGGCCCCTTCGTCTCCGCTTGCGAAATATGGAGGGGTGTTCCAGCGGATGGCGATTGGGGCTGCCTTTGGCTGGCTGAGCGCACTGTCCATCCGCGCCGGCCGCGCTTCCTAGCCTGCGCGGCCCTCCCTGATGAATTCAGGCCCCCGGCGATAGCTCTTCAACACTCCATGACCACAGCGGCCCCGGGCAGCTTGACTGACTGGCTGACTGGCTGACTAGATGAGTCGGCGCGCAGAAGCGCCACTTCCAGCTCCCCGGGCTGGCACAATCGCCTCATGGCTCAGCTACCGGTGCCGTCCGCGGTCGCCGCGGTCCTCTCAGA
>JAKAWF010000391.1 GCA_021817025.1 bacterium | reverse complement strand
CCAGGTTGCCCTGCAGGAAGTGCTCTGCACCAACCGTGTCCCAGGCGGTGTCCAGGGGCACCCTCCAGTCGACGGAGATCCCGGCGGCCCCCAGGGCGGAGAAGGCGGGGAGCAGGTGGCTGGAGGCGGTGGAGAAGTAGATGGCGGGCACCTTTCCCCGGAGCCGGCCGAAGAGGCCTTGCAGGTGGGGAAGGAGGTGCTCCCGGAACGACCTTTCGTCGAGGACGCCAACCCAGCTGTCGAAGACCTGCACGACCTCGCAGCCGGCCTCGGCCTGGGCGACCAGGTAGTCGCCGAGGTGGTCTGTGAGGGTGGCCAGCAGCTGCGCGAACACCGCGGGGTCCGTGCGCAGGAGCCCGCGGAGCGCCGGGTAGTCCCGGCTGCCATGGCCCTCGACCAGGTAGCAGGCCAGGGTGAACGGTGAGGGCCCGAACCCGATCAGGCCGGCCCGCTCCCCGAGCCGCTCGCGGGCGATGCGGATGCCCTGCAGCAGGAAGGGGTAGGCCTCCTCGGCGGCGGGGCGGCGCAGCCCCCGCACCTGCTCGGCGCTGCGGATGGGGTCATCGACCCAGGGTCCCACCTCCTCGCGAAGCTCGAAGGGCACTCCCATCCCCTCCAGGGGAAGCATGATGTCGGCGAAGAGCACGGCAGCGTCGACGTCCAGGAGCTCCACGGGCATGCAGGTGACCTCCGCGCAGAGCTCGGGCTGGTGCACCATCTCCATCAGCCCCCAGCGCCGCCGGAGCTCCCGGTAAGGGGGCAGGGAACGGCCAGCCTGGCGCATGAACCAGACCGGCGTGGCGTCGGCCTGCTGGCGCCGCACGGCGGCCAGCAGCCGTGCCCGTCCGCCCCTCACCGCTCGCCCATTTGGTCCACCATCATGGGAGCATGCCAAATCGGAGCGGGTCTCTGAGCGGCTGGGTCGCCGCCGCCCACCTGGGTCCCTCTCTGGCCTGTACGGCGTTCACCGCCCTCTCCGGATGGGCGGCCGCCCGCGCCGGCGGCGGTGGTGGGTCCCGCACCGCGGCGTTTCTGGCGTCTCTGGCGATGGCCCTGGCCCAGGTGAGCACCGGCTCGCTCAACGACGTCGCCGATCATCGGGCGGATTTGATCCACCAGCCGTACAAACCAATCCCCCGCGGCCAGGTGACGCGGCCGGCGGTCCTGGTCTTTGCCCTCGGCACTGGGGCCGGCTCGCTCCTCGTTGCCGCGCTGGCCGGACGCCGGGCGCTGAGGGTCATGGCCCTGGGGCTAGCAAGCGGCTGGACCTACGACCTCTGGCTGCGGCGCACCCCGCTCTCCTGGGCTCCCTTTGCGGTCGGCATCGGGACGGTGCCGCTGCTGGGACCGGCGGCGCTGGGTTTGCCGCCCGTTCGCCCCCGCCTGCTGATGGCGATGGCCAGCCTCTTGGGGCTGGCGCTGCACCTCGCCAACGGCGGACCGGACGCCGCCCGCGACCGGGCCGCCGGGCGCAGGAGCCTCCCCGTGCTCCTTGGGGTGCGCGGGAGCCGGCTTGGGGCTCACGCCACCATCACGGGAGCGGCGGCGCTGAGCGTGTTGAGTTCGCCGGGTGCGGCCCGCGGATGGGCGCTCCGGGGTGCGGGGGCCGGGCTCGGGCTGCTGGCCGTGGACCGGGTCCTCTTGGAAGCCGAGCGCCGTCCGGGACAGTACCCGTTCGTGCTCCCGGTCCTGGCGGCGGGGGCGATCGCGGGCGGCTGGCTGGTCGGCGCAGCGGGCGCGGGAGCCGGTCGGTGACCGGGCAGCCGGTGCTCGGCAACGAGGTGCGGCTGCGCCCTTCGCCGCGAGAGCGCTGGCGGGCCGCCTGGAGTGCCGCGCGGGTCCTGGCGCTGCTGCTGATCCCGGTCGGGGTGGTTCTCGCCGTCCTGACCGGGAGCTGGGGCTGGCTCCTGGTTCTGGAGATGTGGGCGGTGCTTTCAGCTGCCCTCTCGTACGTGGGCCAGGGTCAGAACGCGGTCTACGTGGGCGAGCTGGGGGTTCGGAGGATCACCAAGGGCTGCAGCGTGACCGCCACCTGGGCGGGGCTGGAGGGGATCGAGGTGACCATCCCCGGCCAGCGGATCGTGGTCTTCCAAATCAACAGCAGCGACTACCGCATCGAGCGATCGGGATGGGGCAGCCGGCGCAACCTGGAGGCCTTGCGGCGCAACCCCCCCGACGGCATCAAGCTGCGCCTGGACCGCCGAACCGCCGACACCCTGGTCACCATGGTCCGCGAGCACCGCCCTGACCTCTCAGGGGTCTCCGACTGGGATCGGACCAGCCGGCCCGGCGGTGGCGTCCAGCCGACTTCGGGGGCCTAGTCCGGGTGGTCCCGCAGCATCCCCCGAAGTATCGCCCGGGCCTCTGCCCTCTGGCTCTCCAAGAGCGCCAGCAGCTGCTGACCGCCATCCAGCAGGGTCTCGGCCTGGCGGAGCAGCTCGGGACTCTGCGCTCCCTGGAGGCGGCTGTGCAGCCGCTCCAGTCGGCGGAGAACCGATCTCGCCTCGCTGGTGGCAGCATCCAGCTCCCGGAGGTCGCTCAGAGAGCCAGCCATCGCCCGCCGTTCCCCACCGTGCCCAGCATGCGCGCCCTCGCCACCGAGCGTCCCGATCCATTCCGGGGGCCCGCCGAGGCTGGCTGTCCCCAATCCGCAAGTGGCAGCGTCCTCAGCCTCGGGGTTCCTTGGGCGCGGCCCCGCTGGCCGGCTCTCACGTTGACGCCAGGCCGCCGGCGGACGAGCGGCTCGGACCTCGTCCAACACACGGAATCAGAAGCAGCCCTGCTCCCACGTACGAGCCGGCCATCACCCCGAAGCCGGCGGCGAAGCCGAGGTGCTGGATGATCTGGCCGATGGCCACGATCCAGAGCGACCCGACGCCGTACGAGAGCGCGAAGTAGTAGCCGAACATCCCGGCCTGGGCCGAGGTGGCGATGCTGTCGCTGACCAGGGCCTGGAGCAGCGGGTTCTCCACGTACGCCACCAGCCCGACGAGCAGAGCCAGCGCCGCCAGGCCGGCGAGCGGCAGCGAAGAAGCCAGGCCGAAGGCCAGGACCGCGACCGCCGAAAGGGCGTAGGCGCCCCACAGCACCGGGATGCGTCCGAGTCGGTCCGAGAGCGGCCCGCCCAGGATCGGTCCCAGGACCGCCCCCACGAGGACCACATTGAAGATCACCCCCACCGTGGCCTCCGGGAGGTGGACCCCGTTGCGCAGGTAGAGGGGGATGAAGGCGTTGAGCGTCCCCAGCCCACGACCACCGGCAGCGACCGTGGCCGCAGCCACCCCGAAGATCGCCACCCGGGGGTTGACCAGCTGGTCACGCCGGATCCGCGGCAGGTGGGGACGCAGGCTCGGTCGGGGGACACCCTTGCCGCGGTCGCCGGGGACGGGAGGGAAGGTGAGGAGCAAGACGAGACCGAGAAGGAAGAGCGGAATGGCAAGGATGAGGAGGGTTGGCCTCCAACCCAGATCGGCGATCAGCAGGGCTGCCGGAATGGGGATTATCAGTGAACCCACGCTCCCCCCGATGGTGGCCACGCTGAGGGCGGTTCCCCGTCGCTCGGGGTACACCCGGGCCGCCACCGAACTACCCACCGGGTGCTGCTG
>JAKAWF010000390.1 GCA_021817025.1 bacterium | reverse complement strand
GCTCCCCTGCCGGCGCCGGGAGACTGACAGCCCCGGGCGCATTGGGGCTGGGCCGGCACCCTCAGATGGGCCGCGGGAGAAGGCCGACGACCTGGCCACCCGGGATTCGCGGCCCGGGGGCGGATCTCTCCAGCCCAACCCGTCTGTCGCTCACATCTCGGTCCGGGCTCGTCCCCATCCGTGACTGCGCTAGGTGCCGCCGCTCGCCGCGGCGGTTGGGCTCGTCAGGGCTGTGGGCCGACCGCCCCGGGAAGGATCCTCGGTTCGATCCTGGTCTCCTCCACGCGACCGTCGGAGCCGCGCCTGACGTGATAGGCGCCGGCGCCAACCACCTCGGCCACTGCCTCTGCCATCTCGGTTCCCCGGTAGACCAAGCCCACGCCGTTGTCGGTCGCGTAACCGGCCGGCAGGACCTCGTCCGCCACCAGCCGGTGAAACAGGGGCCGCCGCCGCTCTTCGGCGTCGTAGTGCACCCCGTTGGAGAAGGGCAGAAAGCCGAGGCCGTCGGTGACCGCGCGCAACTCGGGCCCAAACGAGTCGGTGGTGCCCCCCACGTGCCAGCAGAGGGAGCCGGCCGACACTCCCCCCAGCACCACTCTTGCCTCCCAACAATCCCGCAGGATGCGGTCGAGTCCGTGCAGCCGCCACAGGGCCAGGAGGTTCGCCGTGCTCCCGCCTCCCACCCACACCGCATCCTGGGCGAGCAGGTGGGCGGCCATGTCGGTCAGGTTCGGCATGGGGAACAGGTTGAGACAGGAGACCGTGACGTCCCGTTCGTAGTAGGCGGAGTGCATGGTCGCGTTCCACCAGGCCTGGTCGCCGCCGGCTGTGTTGATGAAGCACAATCTCGGGGTGCCCCTCGGCTGGGCCAGCTCGAGGGCGTAGTCGAGCAGCGGCCCCGGCCGCACCAGGTTACGGGGATCGGGGAGGAGGCCACCGCTGGTGGCAAGGATGGTCGGCTCTCCTGCGGACATCAGGCAGATCATGCCAGGTCGGCCCTAGTCAACCACCTTGCCGAGCGCTCCCACCAAGAAGGTGTTGACCGCCCAGTCGAGCCCGATCCCGACCTTATGCCCGAAGCGGGGTATGGCTGCAACCTCCATGGTGAAGGGCAGATCGACCAGAACCCGCCCGGCTCTGACCCGCAGGGTCGGGGTGTCCAGCTCAGCCGACTCGGGGACGGTCGGGGGCAGCCAGACCGGGATCGAGACCCGGGACCAGTCCTGTCGTGACCGGGGCTGGCTCGACCTGGGCAGCTGGACCTGCAGGGTGGCCGAGGAGCCGGACGACCGGGCGAGCGTCATCGCTTGGCGGTCGCAGGCGGCAAGGAGCAATTGGGGGAAGACCAGGGGCGGTTCCTCCAGCTCCTCCAGCCCTTGGGGCAGGTGCCCATGGGCCGACACGAAGGCGGCGACCTGGCGGCTGCGATTGTGCACCTCGGCCCTGGTCGCACCCGTTGGCAGGGCCCGTCTGTACCGGCTTCGGACTGCGGATCGGGCGTGCCCGGTGGGCGCCATCGGTCTGGACGCCCCCCATCGGTGCCATCCTGTGCATGCCGTCGCAGCTGGCTGTCGATTACCGGAAACTCGCCCCGGGGTGCCACCTGTGCTCCAGCAGAGCACCGCGGTCAAGGTACCAGCAAACTGAGCGAGCTGGTTGGTCCACGCCTCCTGACAAGTGCTGCGTGAGATCGGGCACCGGCATGGCTCCTCCTCCAGCCTCGGGCCCGACCCGCTGCTGCGGCAAAGAGGATCGGAGACGATACCAGCTAACCGCGGGTCAGGGGCGGTGGCGGCGAAGTGCCTCCAGCACGGCCTGGGTGACTTCGTTGGTACTGGCGACCCCGCCCAGATCCTGAGTGAGGAAGTCCCCCGTCGAGGTGACCTCTGCCACGGCGCTATCGATCCCGTCAGCGGCCTTGGCCAGGCCCAAGTGCCGCAGCATCAGTGCTCCCGTCAGGATCGCTCCCAGCGGATTCGCCTTGCCCAAACCGGCGATGTCAGGCGCCGAGCCATGAACGGGCTCAAACATAGATGGGTGCTGCCGCGTGGGGTCGAGGTTGGCGCTGGCCGCCAACCCCAGGCTTCCCTGCAGTGCGGCTCCCAGGTCGGTGAGGATATCCCCAAACAGGTTCGACCCCACTACCACGTCGACGGACTTCGGGCGGAGGACCATGCGAGCGGCCATCGCATCGACATGGACACGCTCTATGGTCACTTCTGGAAATTCACCGCTTCCAATCTTGGCCACCAAGTCATCCCAGAGCACGTAACCAAAACGGCTGGCATTCGATTTGGTGACGCTGATCAGCCGGCGCCGGCGCTGCCGGGCCTGCTCGAAGGCGTACCGCGCGACTCGTTCGACTCCGACCTTGGTGAACACGGACACCTCGACGGCGACTTCATGTGGCTCTCCGGTGTGCACACGGCCCCCGGCGCCGGTGTACTCTCCTTCACTGTTCTCGCGGATGAACAGCATGTCTAGGTCATGCGGTCCGCAGTCCGCGAGTGGCGATGAGATGCCCGGCAACAAGCTGACAGGTCGCAGATTCACATAGAGTTGGAATGCCTGCCGGATCGGTAGCAGCATGCCCCACAGGGTGATGTGGTCAGGTACTGTGGGCCAGCCCACCGCCCCAAGGTAGATCGCGTCGCAACTGGCCAGAGTGTCAAGTGCGTTGGGAGGCATCATCCGGCCGTGGCGCTGGTAGAAGTCGGAGCCCCAAGGCAGCTCCTCGATCTCCAGCGTTGCGACCGCACTCAGAACGGCTAGTCCGGACTCGATCACCTCGCGACCAACCCCGTCGCCGGGGATCACCGCCACCCTCATTCGCGGTCCTCCTGCTTGCCATGGTCCGTCTTCACTCACGAGGAGCTCGGGTCCAGAGTTGCCCAGCCACCGCCACCCCGCCATCCACACGGGACTGCGAGCTTTGGTTTGAGTTGGGGACCAGTGCCCCGCCTGGCTGCGTCCGAATACGATTACGATCCCGGGCTTGCCCGCGCGGATCGCGCCCTGAGAGGATACGGTATCCCGTGCTCCGTCTTAAACGGCTTGGACAAAATCAGGTGCCGCCCCCTGGGCCATCCCCGGTCACGGTCGGGAAGTTGCAGCTCATCTCGGGGGCTGTCGGCGCCGGTAGGCCGCACCGGCGACCGCGAGTCAGCTCGGGAAAGGCGGCGGCGGGCTGGCCATGAGCGCACCACTTCAGGGCATCTTGGTCGTGAGCCTCGAGCAAGCGCTGGCCGCGCCGCTGGCCACCCGACATTTAGCCGACCTCGGCGCTCGCGTGGTCAAGGTCGAGCGACCGGGCGGCGGCGACTTTGCGCGCCACTACGACTCGACAGTGATGGGCCAGTCAAGCCACTTCGTGTGGGCCAACCGGTCCAAGGAGTCAATCGAAGTCGACGTCAAGTCCGACTTCGGTCGAGAGGTCTTGGAACGCCTGACAGCGCGGGCCGATGTCGTGGTTAGCAACCTGGCTCCTGGAACGATGGAGCGGATAGGTCTGGGCGCTGAGCAACTTCGGGCCAAGCGGCCCGAACTCATCGTTTGCACCATCTCGGGGTATGGACGCGGTGGCCCTTATGCGCACCGCCGGGCCTACGACCTCTTGG
>JAKAWF010000389.1 GCA_021817025.1 bacterium | reverse complement strand
CCGCTGGCTCCGTCGGCGGCGGATCAATGGCGAGCGGCACGCGATCGTCCAACGGCGGCACACTGCGGGGAAGCGACAGCGGAATGCGACCACGCTGACTCGACCGGTTCGTGGGCGGAGGAAGGGCTCGAGCGATTGCCAACAGCCGCTCCGCCGACTCGGCCATGTCCAGGTGCTGACGGCAAGTCTCATAGGCAGCCTCGCGAATTGCCGCCAAGCGCTCCGGATGGCGAAGCAAGGTCGTCGCCAGCCTCGCAAGGTTCTCCGGCCCTCCCACTATGAAGTGTTTGCCGGGGACGAACGGGGCGCAAGCTATCGCCCGCTCTGTGACCACGACGCATCCGTTGCTGGCCGCCTCGAGCACCCGCACCCATTCAAGTGCATATGAACCTTCGCGATGCAGGTTGAGGATGATCTTGGCCGAAGCCAGGAGCTTCCACTTCTCTTCACCCATGAGAAAGTACGGCCGCGGCTGAATCATCGGTTCGTGTGGCGGCACAACCAATCGGGTGCGCCATGGCCAGAGGGCCTCCGCCCATCCAGCCAGCAGCTCGGAGCGTCTCGCGTCCAGCGTGCCGAGGTAGGTAATGTCGACCGGACGCTCAACCGCATCCCCGCCCCAGTGGTCCCAGAGCGGGCTGTAGCCAAGGACGAACGGCTGGGCGTCGATTCCGCGCCGCCGCAGTTCGCTGACTGCCGCTGTGCTAGTCGCTACGACGCCTCCAAGATCCCTACTGTGAGCGGCCACCGTCTCGAAAGTCGCGGTCCCCGGATGCTCCACACAGACACCGATCATCCGCTTGCGCCCGCCTGCGCTAGGTTGGAGACTCGCGGGCACCACGGCAAAATACTCGTGTGGCACTACCAGGCAAACCGCCTCCGTCTCGTCGATCGGCACCAAGCCCTCGTACGAAATCGCCGCCCCCCCTGCTCGGCGCACGGAGTCGGCGAGGACATCCATCAGCTCAGCCATGAAGGCGCTGCCTCCGGGCGCGGAGACAAAGTTCAGGGTGGGACGGGCTCCATGCGCTTGCGCAGGCGGCCCACTGTTCCAGTGACCATCGCCACGAGGCGGCCGGTCATGGCCCGGGCGGGTCACCATCGCGCCACTTGAAAGCCGAGTCCTGGCTGGCTCACAGGTCGCTGTCGTCGCCGGAAACAGCACGCTCCACACGACCGAGAACCTCAACCGCCGTCTCCTGCTCGCATTCGAGCAACAACAGGGACACGCGATCCAGTTCCTGCCGAAGGTACCCCAGCTCTTCGGTCAGCTCCACCTCGTGGACATGCGCAGCCGACAGCGCCGCCCGCGCCGCCTCCGCATCGCGTACCGCCTCCGACGAACTCGTCCGCAGATCGGCAACCTCGACCAGCAAGCGCTCCCGCTCCTCGACAATGCGCTCATGGTCGGCCCAGATGTCGCGACGCTCTTGCTCCAGCCCCTCTGCAAGGGCGGCCAGGTCATCCAGTTGCTGCGCCGACGTGAACGCCGCCGCCTGCCGAATGACCGGCAGCGGCAGGGCCGACCCCACCACCACGCTGTATTGGTCGCGACCGTCGTACGCGGCTGCGAGTGCGAAGGCCTCGGCATCGCTCATCGGACCTGGCCACTCTGAAGCTCCGGCGCCGGTCCTCAGAACCGACCCCACCACCGCTCGTTGGCGCCACAGGCCAGCATGGGGCAGGCGGGCGGCCACCTCCTGCAGCAGCTCCTCAGGACGGAGCTCGTGGACGTGGAAGGGGTTGTCACCACGATAGATCCCGGGATTGGGTGATGAGACCATGAGGAGCCCATCGGGAGCCAGGGCCGCGACAAGCCCATCCAGCACGGTCCCGATCTCCTGGATGTGCTCAAGCACCTCGAAGCACGCCACCAAGCCGAACTGTCCTATCTCCGGATCCAGGGCGCGCAGGTCTCCTTGAATCACCGTGGCTTCGGGCACCCGGCTCCGTGCCTCCGCCACTGCCTCGGGAGACAAGTCGATCCCCGTCCCCGCAGCTGCCCCACGGCGAAGCAGTAACTCGAGTCCCCAACCTACCCCGCATCCCGCATCCAGGACCGTCCGCCCCTTCGTCACTTGGGCAGCGAACAGATAACGGACCTGATGCTCCGCATCCAAGAGTCCGCCACCCATCAGCTCCGGGACGAAGCGCTCACCGGTCGGGCGGCCGGCGCCGTCAACGGTGGGCCCCCCAGCCTGGAGCCGGCCCTCACTCTCTGTCAACGCCCGCCTCCGCCCCCCGGAGACGCCACGCCCGGCGCGGCACCACCTCCCGCAGACTGGCGTCGGAGCGGCGCGCCAGCGAGCGGATCAGTGCGTTGTAGTCGTCCACATAGAGGTCAGCATCGAAAAGCGCAAGACTCCTCCGGGCCTCTGCAACTATCCGCTGTCGCTCCTCTGCGGACGTCGTCACGAAACGCACCATGGCAGCCTTGAGCAGAGCCAGGTCCCGCCTTGGAAACATCCAGCCGTTGCGTCCGTTCTGGATCAGCTCCGCAACGCCATACGCGTCGGCAGCGATGACCGGCAGTCCGAAGGCGATTGCCTCCAGCATGGATCGGGGAACTGACTCCACGTCGGAGGCCGAAATCAACGCCTCGGCGGCAACGTACCAATCGTAAACGTCCACCGCGATGGGAACGCACCGGACCCTGTCCTCCAGGCCGTGCAGCCCCACCAGCCGGGACACGGTGTCGGCATAGTCGCTGGGGTGGTGCCCCACCAGGGCCAGTCTGACTTTCGGGTACACCTGGGCGATGCGGGCAAAGGCCTCCACAAGCGAAGCCTGGCCCTTGCGTGGCTCATACACCGCCATCGACAACAAGACCACGGCGTCAGCTGGAATGCCCAGCGACCGCCGTACTTCCGCCCGATCCCGCGATCTCACGGCGACGTCGATCTCTGCGAGCGGGATGCCGTAGGGAATCACCACCCGGCGGCTGTCCGGAATGTGGCGCGAAAAGAGGCGGCTGGTCGACTCGCACTCGAACACGGCCGCGGGCACGGAGCGCATGGTTTCGAGCCACCTGCTATGGACCGCCGGATCTAGCCCTGCCGCGCCCCAGTTGAGAAAGGCGAACTCCTGAAGGGAAAAGCTCTCATGGATGGCCCAAATGACCTCCATGCCCGCCCGCCGCGCCGCGTCGACCGCCGGGAACACGCCGAGGGTGTTGGCTAGGGCGACGGACCCTCCGAGCTCTCGAGCCACCGCACTGAGGCGGCGGACGCCGTCTTCGTACTGCTGCACTCCCTTGACGGGGTAGTCGCCCACTATGCGGACGGGGATTCCCGCGGCCTCCAACGCCGTCCTGAGAGCCCCGTCGGCAGGGGCCACGACGCTGCACGTCAGGCCGTGGCGCGTGTGCAGGCCCTTGAGCAGCTCATGGAGAAACAGCTGGCCGCCGCCGGGAGCCAGGGAGTGAGTGAACACCAGAAGCCGCCGGTCGTCCAGCTTGCGGGCGGGCGCGATGGGGAACTCGGCGGAGGACGGACCTGTCACGGACGACCCCAAGGGGCCAGGCCCGGGAGCGGTGACCACGACCCGACGCCGCGGGGACACCCAGGTGCTCCCGCATTCATGATGCGCCGTGACCCCGATGTCGAAGACGCGGGATTC
>JAKAWF010000388.1 GCA_021817025.1 bacterium | reverse complement strand
GAAAGCGCACTCGCCCGACAGGCACTGTTGAGGTTGGGTGCCGATGGAGGCAGGGTTCGGGAGGCCGTCGAGTCTGTGCGCGGCAGCACTACTCGTGAACAGGGCCTCGCCGCTCGACCGCGCCTGAGTGGGAGGGTGGCCCGGGTACTCGCCTTGGCTGTCACGGAGGCACAAGTCCGTGGCGCCGAGGATGTCGGCCCTGAACATATCCTCTTGGGCTTGTTAGCTGAGGGCCAAGGCATCGCCGTGCACGTCCTGGATGAACTGGGAATCAGCGTTGCTCAGGTGAAGCAGCAGCTTGCGTCACTTCCCGCTAGGCTATCCAATCCCGGCGCACCGAGTTGGCGGACTAGGGTAGAGGGCCACGCGCGCTGGGCTGGCCTGTCGTCGAGTCCACCACGGGCAAGTGGCGCGTCGATCCTTTTGGGGCCAGATGCACTACTCAGGGGAGCAGCCCCCACCTACGAAGATGTCAGAAGGTATCGCGCTTGGTCGGGGCCGCCGGATGACGTGATGCCTGGCGCTGTGGCCTATGAGGCAGTGGTGGCGGCGAGTGCGGACGCCGTGATCACTATCTCTGTATTGTGGGCCTTCCCGGTCGGATTTGAGTGCGCCGTCGCAATCTTGACACGGGAGCCGCGAGGGCACAGGAGTGAGGTCTTAGGGCCCTTCTTCCTTCCCAAGCGGAATGCCAACACGGGACACCTGGAGTGGCGCCCCGGCGAGCGGCTTGACTTCGCCATCCGGTTCGCGGACGGGCGGACAGCTCACCAGGCATTAACGGAGCATGCGCCCTCGACGCCGACCAATTCTCAACCGGAGGAGGGGGTCGCGCTGACGAGTTGCTTTAGCGGCATCAGCGCGCAAGGGGCGGAGACCGTTTACTGGGTGTGGCCCCTGCCACCGCCGGGTCCAATTGGCTTCATCTTCGAGTGGCCTGCGCTCAGGGTTGGGCGGACAGTGGTGGAAATGGAGTCGCGTCCAATTCGGGAGGCTGCCAGCAGAGCAGTCGAGCTATGGTCTCAGCAATCCGAACCATGAGTTTTTTCTCAGAGCGACCAGCCCATCCCCTGCCTGAGCCGGCCCCACCCGGGAGGTGGCCGCCCGAGAACCTGCTTCCGGGGGTACTTGCTTTTGAGGCAATACTCGGCCACTCTTACGCCGCCGCGGTCGCCGTCGGCCGCCCGCGCTGCTATCCAAGCGGCTTCGCTCTCACGCTGCTTGTCCGACTGCGCGAGTCGCCGCTCTCACATGACGTGCGGTCACCCGACGGACACATTCCGTTGGATACCACCCGCTTCCCGATGTCTTTCCGCTCTGGCTTCCGGCCTGGGATGGGGGCTACTGAAAGCCATCTGCCAGACGACGTGCTCCGAGTGGGCGTCATCTTTCCAGACGGCAGATCGGTGACCAGCCTGGACGCCGACGGAATCGGAACAGGTGGCGAGATAAGCCTCTCCATTAGCGGTGGTGGGGGCCTGAGAACCTGGAACTATCTGCTGTGGCTCTCCCCTCTACCACCACCGGGACGGATCTCTCTGCTGTGCGAGTGGCCAGCTAAGGGCATCGCCCAAGGCGGCTCCAAGATGGAGGCTGATGCGATCATCGAGGCAGCACGCCGAGCTGTCGACCGCCCGACTTTCCTCGCCTGATGCGTCGTGCGCGTCAGACCACACGGCAGTCGGCGGCAAGGCCCTCAGCACCTGACCTGTGCACCCCTTTTGGGGGTACAGCCAAGATAAGCCCGAAAAGGTGCAGTAGCCGAGGTTGGCCGGGTGGCCTGGGCAGGACGTGGCCCTTCTGGTAGGGTCTGCCCCGGAGTGGAAGGAGGCCCAGGCCTGCAGCGATGACATCGATTGAGCGGACTGCGTACCCGCGCTTCAAGCGGCTGGTGACGGCCAGGGAGCTGGCGGGCTTGAGCCTGACGCCGGACGAGGTGGGCTGGGCCAGGGATCGGACGCGTTCGGATGCGCACCTGCTGGCACTGGTCGTGTCGTTGAAGTGCTTCCAGCGCCTGGGCTACTTCCCGAGACGCAACGAGGGGTGCCATTAAGGGATCTGACCAGGATCGGTACGAGATGTAGCGGTAGCCCTTGACTTCCCTTTGGGTAGCCCGGCGATGTGGTGTCTACGGTGCCCGACCGAGAAACCCTCAACCAGCCGGTGACGGTACATCAAAGTGTGGTTTTGGGGTACACCCCAACCGGACGTCAGGGTCACGCTTCCAAGGCCGTCCGTTTGAGGTCCTTATCCGCGTTGATTGACACATCTTCCACAAGGCCTTAGACTTCAACCTGACACTTCGGGCCAGGGGGACGACGATGGCTGGGCAGCAGGTCGGCTACATCCGGGTCAGCAGCGTCGACCAGAGCACCGCCCGCCAACTCGAGGGCGTCGCGCTCGATCGCACCTTCACCGACAAGGCCTCGGGCAAGGACGTGCGTCGGCCGGAACTCGAGGCCATGGTCGACTTCGTTCGAGATGGCGACACAGTGGTCGTGCACTCCATGGACCGCCTTGCTCGCAACCTGGACGATCTACGCGGCATCGTGCGCAAGCTGACCGCCAAGGGGATCGAGGTCCACTTTGTGAAGGAGCAGCTCAGCTTCACTGGCGAGGACAGCGCGATGGGGACGCTGCTCCTGTCGGTGATGGGTGCCTTCGCTGAGTTCGAGCGCTCCTTGATCCGGGAGCGCCAGCGCGAGGGCATAGAGCTGGCTCGACGTCGTGGTGCCTACCGGGGGCGGAGGAGGTCCTTGAGCCAGGACCAGGTGGCCGAGCTACGCCAGCGGGCTGAGTCGGGGGTACCAAAAGCGGCTCTCGCTCGAGAGTTCGGCATCAGCCGCGAGACGCTCTACCAGTACCTGCGCACCGTCTCGTCGAGCAGCGTTCCGCTCCGCCGTCCGAGCACCCCAGCCCCCTCGTCGGCGGTGTCCGTATAACCCCCGGCCGGATTGTGCCAGTCAGCGATCCGTTTGCGGGCACCCGCTCCCTGATCCAAGTGGTCTGCAATCGGGCTCGGTTGGCTACAGCTGTTGGCTACCGCTAAATCTCGTACCGATCCTGGTCAGATCCCAACTCGTCGGGGTCGAAGGGGTGCTCTGGGGTGGCGTCGGCGGCCTGGCAGACCTTGCTCGTGTCGAAGGGGGAGAGCATCCCCTGCAAGGCCGACCAGATGCTGCCGCGCTCCCTGTCGGGGGTGCGCAGCCGCCCCTTGAGGAGCGCCAGGGCGGCCTGGCTCTCCGCTCTCTGGCAGAAGGCCTGAGCGGGCTCGGCGCGCTGGGCGTGGGCCCAGGCGCAGACGGTCGCCAGGGGACGGTCCTCCAGGGCGGCGGCGTGGAGGAGGACGGCGCAGAGCTGGGTGGCCCGGGTGCGCCAGGCGGCAGTGGCGTCGAGGACGTCGCGGCGGGTGGAGGTGACCAGGACCGCGCCACCCCAGGCGGCGACGTTGGGGATGATGACGCCTCTGGTCTTGCCGCTGAGGGGCGGGCCCAGGACCAGGACCGCAATCTGCCCCGGTGCGCTGGCCCAGCCCCGGTAGTCGCGGCCGCAGCAGATCCGGAAGGGTGGCGGGGGGATCTTGGCAGGCCACCAGAGCCACCGGGAGAACTCCCGGAC
>JAKAWF010000387.1 GCA_021817025.1 bacterium | reverse complement strand
CCGGAAGGCGCTGCGGCTTCCCGCTGGAGTGGAACGGGTCTACATCCAGGCTCAGCTCAAGGGACCAGCCCGGCACCTGTCAGCCTGAGTGCCTAAAGCCCGTGAGGTGGCAAAGGCCTTAGAGCGCTGTGGGTGGGTGGTCGTGCGGGAGCGCGGCTCTCACAAGCAGTTCGCCAAGGGAGACCAGAGGCGCACGTTCGCCTACCACGATACTCGAGAACTCGGGACAGTGCAGCTCCGACAGGTGGCAGCGGAGTTCGTGCTGACCCTCGAAGAGCTGCGCAAGGCACTGAAACTTCCATGTTGTGAAGCTCCAGGCTGGCAAAGCCCAGCGGGCTGACAACACCGTGATCTCCGGCCGCCTGTGGACAAGCCGCGGAGAAAGCCCAACTGCTACAAACTCTGCTCCAGGCCCACTTCGGATTGAGGGTAACCTGAACTAACTAAAAATAGTTTCGCAAACAGCTGGCCGTCAGTTCGAATCTGACCGTCGGCTCCCCAATCTGATCTCGGCTGACACCGCGGGGATGGTTTCAAGCCCAGTGCCGTAGCACTACGGTGCTACATTACGGCTGCGCTCAAAGTGGCTTGGAGTGAGCAACGTGAGGAGCATGTATCACGTCGCGGTGGTCCCGAGGAATTCGAAGATATGCTCGTAGGCCCTGAGCGGTTGCCCGCCCGCGGACGGGGCCGTCCCATGGTCGCCTTGGGACGCTCTGCTGCTGGCCGCCACCTTGTGGTCATCTACGCGCATCGAGGGGGCTGGTGATTCCCATCACGGCACGGCCGATGACCGAGGCTGAGAGACGCCGATTCCGGAGGAGCAGATGAACACTGAACCCAAGCTTCGTGCCCAGGAGATTCAGGGTTTTAGCGATGATGCCGAGGCGGATAAGTGGCTGGAGACCCACGACCTCTCAGTGCTCCCCTTCGCGCCCGACCCAGAGCCTGACGGTCTGCTGACCGTGACATTCTCGACCCGGCTTGGTCGTCAAACCGTCGCTCGGATCCGCTCCGTTGCCCACCGGCAGCGTACGGGTGCGACTCAGCTGGTCCGCGCGTGGGTGCTCGATAGGTTGGAGGCGGAGGAGGCGCCAGGATCGGAGTCGCCGGAGGAGGTCGCGGCCATGGTGCGTCGTCACCACGCCGCCGTGGAGGCGGCCGTAGACTCCTTGGCGAGACGAACCTGATCGGGCGCGTTCGAGCGGACTCATGCACGGAAGGTTGGACGCGCCCGCTCGGCCCTCCAGTGCCCTCTCGACACGCTACGGGCCACTCCCGCGGTGCGCATCTCCACACCCAGCTGGGGCGGTCATCCGCGGTCACAGGTGAACATCCGGGCCAATTGCCCTCCCGATTTGAGTTCGGCATGGTCTCCGACGCACACCGACGAAGAGTTGTTTTCGGATTTGTGAATAGGCCGTCAGTTCGTACCTGACCGGAATGAGTGGGTAATGGCAGTGCGGATGGTGGTCCGGGACTGTCTCCAGCAGCCGGGCGGCCTCAGCCCACAGAGTCACGGCCAGGCTCCCGGCGGGCGTCCAAGACCGGGCCGGGGTCGACTGGCCCGCGTCGTCGTCAGGGCGCCCGTATAGTGTGTGGAGATCGAACAGACAGCCGGGGGATGAGGTGTCCTTCGAGGTCGCCGTTCTCGCCGACGCACGCCGGGTCGAGGCGCTTGCCGAAGCGTTGGCCAACGTCTACCGGTCGGCGTTCTGCGCTCCGGAGTACGCAGAGACCGAAGCGGACGTGGAACGCTTCGCGGCCGACCAGCTGCCCACGCACGCCCAGCGCCAGGGATTCCGCCTCTCGCTCGCGCAAGAGGCGGGCAAGCTGGTCGGCTTCGCCTACGGCTACACCGGTGAGCGGGGCCAGTGGTGGACGGAGCATGTCGCCGGTCTGGCGCCCGCCCACATCGTCGAAAAGTGGGTCGGGGGCCACTTCGAGTTCGTGGAGCTCGCGGTCGCGACCCGGGCGCAGCGCCGCGGCGTCGGCCAGCGCTTGCACGACGCCCTGCTCAGGGATCTTCACCGTGACCGGGCCTTGCTCACGACCTACGCTCGTGATCTACCCGCTCCCCGTCTGTACCGGCGGAGTGGCTGGGAACTGCTCGTCGATCGCTTAGATGAGCGCAGTTCGCTGTACGGATTGCGCCTGCCCTACCAGGGGGGCCCGGCGCAGTTCTGATTCACGGCCTCGCCATGTGGCCGGTCATCACCCGTACGCGGTCGCATCCACGATCGACACCAGGCCGACACCCTGGTAGGGGATACCCGCGAAGCGGGGCCCGCGCGGCTGTTGCCCTTGACGGGGACTGGAGGGTCCAGCTACCCTGCGCCGGTGGTCGCGGCGGGTCGAGTCGTCATTCTCAATGGCACGTCGAGCGCGGGCAAGTCAACGATTGTCCAGATGTTCTGCGCCGCTCGCGCACGTGTGGGCGACCTTTGGATTCCAATCGGAACCGATGACTTTAATGCGAAGGTACCCGACCAGTGGTTTGGCGCCGGAGACGTTCAGGGCCCCTACAGCGATGATGGGGTCCGCTTCGAACCAGCCTCCGGCGGGGTACAGGTTCGTGTTGGTGATGTCGGTCGTCGGCTGCAGAGCGCGTACCACCGGACCGTGGCGGCCGTAGCCAAAGTGGGCTTCAACGTCATCGTCGACGACGTCGCCATTGACCGAGCGGACGTGCTCGATTGGGGGGAGGCTCTGGATGGCCTGCGGGTGGAGTGGGTGGCGGTGCGCTGTGACGCGTTGGTCGCGCAGGCACGCGAGCAGGCACGGGGTGATCGATATCCCGGCCTGGCGCTTGGTTTGAGTGAGATCGTCCACAGGTACGCTGACTACAACTTGGAACTGGACACGACCCAGGCAAGTCCGGAGGACTCATGTGCGCGGCTGATCGCCATGGTGACGGAGTCCGGCCTGTAGGGGTAGGCCGGTCCTTAGCCATGCTGGCTTCCGGAATCAGCCGGGCAGCGGCTCGGCGCCACGATATCCCCTGGTCGCCTGATCTAGGCCCTGGCCACCGGACGGTCGTGAGGCTCCTCCGATGAGGACTCGGGTCCGCCGGGTTGCCCGTGTCCTGAGACGGCTGGTCAGGGATCCGCGCATCCCAGCTCCGGTGCGATGGCTCCTACTGGTGGGCCTGCTCCCCATACCGGGCCCGGTCGATGAGGTCGCCCTGGCTCTGGCCGCCATCCTGCTGCTTTGCTATCGCCGCCGGGTACGCCTCATCCTGGCCGAGGACGGACCGCAGGACCAGTAGGTCGGGGAGACGCCCGGGACGACGCTCGACCGGGACACCGACCCGCGGCGCGCATCGAGAGGCGGAGGTGAAGCGCGACTCGACTGTGGACAAGTCACTGTCGGTGCCAATCGGACCGTCTCCTCCGATCCCCTCCTGCTCCGACTCTGCGTCCGGTGCACTGAGTGGAGGTCCGCCGCGAAGCCATCGGCCCCACAGCCATGGTGGTAGCGCTTGGGCTCAGGCCGCATCTCCAGCGAGCAGCTCAAAGTTCTCATAGAGACGCTCCGCGTCGAGGCGTTTGCGCTCACGTAACACCACGGGCCCCAGGCGCCGCCACAGCGCCGCGATCGACCAGACGTCCAAGACGAGG
>JAKAWF010000386.1 GCA_021817025.1 bacterium | reverse complement strand
AACACCGCCCAAGCCCGCGACCGCGCCCAACTGGTGCCGGCGCCGCGTCGCTCAGCCCTCCCGCCAGCTCCCTCCCAGCCTATCCACTGGTTCAGGTCTGAGAAACTCGATCACCCAGGTTGGACACTGTCTCTCTTCGGTAGGGATGATGCTCCCATCATGATCGGGAAGTTGGAAAGGTTGTGGAACCAAGAGGAGGCGCTCGCCCTTCCAGTGATGGATATCATCGTGGGCGGAGCGTCCCGAGATTGGCTCGTTCGAGGCCGGGTATGAATTACAACGTATTCGCCCTGCCCGTGATCGACCCTGTGCTGAACGCGGTCCTCGATCTGGCCGCGCGTCCATTCAAGCGCCCAATAGCGTCGCCGGAATTGCGGTACCCGGTTTACAAGGACTTCCGACAGGCTGTAATGCGCAGCGTCTTGGCTCTCGATCTGTTCACGACTGTCAACCCAAGCATCGTTGGGCTGGTTTGGAGTTGGCCGGTGGCGCGGGCTGCCCACCGCAAGTTTTTAGAGAACTTCGCAGAGATGATCGTCGCATTCGCCGAACTCACCTGCGGGGGCACCCTTGCCGTCACTGATGCCGCGGTCGCTGTGACGGCCGCGCTCGCGGAGCTCACGAATGAGATTAAGCCCACGAAGGTGACCGATTTGCGGAAGATCGGCCGGCTGGTGCCAGAGCGTGGTCCTCGCTGCGCCTCGTGTCAACAGGAGGTGCTTTCGGCAATCCGACAGTTCACTATTGTCAGCACGGAGGATCTCGGAAGAGCACGGCACTTGAAAGCGGTGAGCAGGGCCACATAGGCACACCCGGTCTTCCTGACCTTCCTGACAGAGTAGTGAACCGACCCAGTTTCGTAGAGACCCGGGAAGGTTCACGGCGAAAAGTAGCCAACCGGCTCAGCGGGCCAGACTTACGCAGAAGCCGCCATTCTGCCAGGTTCGCGCAGGTGCAGCAACGTGATCCAACGCTGAGGGCTCTCCCACAAACACTGTAACAACTGGATTGGCGCCGGCCGAGCCAGGTAGTACCCCTGCACCAAATCGATGCCCAAGCGCCGGAGCGTGTCGAGCTCGGACGAAGTCTCGACTCCCTCAGCAACGACCCCAGCGTTGATGGCGTCGGCAAAAGTGACGAGAGCGGCCCCCAGTGACCTGCGCGCGGGATCATGGTCGATGCCCTCGGTTAGGGTACGGTCCAGCTTGACCACGTCAGGAGCCAGGTTCACAACGTGGGCGAGGCTGGAAATGCCGGCACCCGTGTCGTCCACCGCCAGCCGTACTCCGCCGCGGCGAAGACGCGCCAAACTCGCGAGCAGCGTTGCGTAGTCATCAACCGAAGCGTGCTCGGTGAGCTCCACTACGATCCGACTCGGCGCGGAGGTCAATAGGGTGTTGAGAAGTCGCTCATCCGTGATGGATTGCGGCCCGGCGTTCACCGCCAGATAGGTTTGGTCGGGAAGCCGCTCTAGTAGAGCCAGAGCCGCTTTGATAGCCAACAACTCTAGTTCCACTCCCAACCCGACTGCGTGCGCCTCCGCGAACCACAGGTCCGGCGTCGGATATGGGCATCTCGGGAATCGGGCGAGAGCTTCTACCCCTACAACTTGGCCAGTCCGGGTGTTCACAATTGGCTGACCGACGATGCGAACCACGCCTTCTTGCAGCACGCGCTCTATCCGTGACCTAGCGGTGATCTTGTCGACCAGACCCGGCTGCACCACCTCGGCCATGAACGCCTCCACTCTCAGGCTCCTCTCAGCAGCGGCTCCTCGCTCGCTCGGATTCAGGTTTCCGAGGAGATCATCGGTCGCGCGTACGAAGTCGGCAGACGCTGAAACTGCAGTGCCTAGGAATTCCGAAAGCGAAGTCAACACTTCGACATCGCCTCCTGAGAAGGCGCCTGGCCGGCCGGCACTCACCTTGAGCGCACCGCACACCTGCCCGTCGCGCTTGAGTGGAACACAGACCATCGACCTGGCCCCAACTTTTAAGCAGGCCCTTCGATCAACCCGAGGATCACGGTCTGTGTCATCGCACTTTTGCGTGGCGCCGGACTCCACGGTGAGTCCTGACAGACTGCCGCTACGAGGAATAGCCAAGCCCTCGAAGGGGCTCAGAGTCCCATCAGCACAAGCATAGACCATGTGCCCCTTACCATCGTCCAGCTCCAGCGCCGCCCCTTCTGCGTGGGCGATCAGCGAGAGACTCGCTGCGAGAACTCGCTGCATCATAGGTCGAGCATCCGAGGCGTGCGCCAGAGCCGCGTACAGGTCTGTGGGGAGCGCCGTGGAAGGGTCGGTCGCCCGCCGCGCCGGCGGAAGCTGCCTGCTTGACTGGTGATCGCAGCGGCCTTCCTGGGCGTTGGGGCCAGCACTCCCGCTATTCCGACCGCCCGCTGGCAGTCCCTTTGGCATGTGTGAGTCGGTCCCGGCCACGGCGCACCTCGTCTAGGCTGCGTTCCCTGAGGGAAGCGTAGTTCGCTGCCGACGATCGGAGTCGGCTGTACCACGGTCGTGACACCAGACACTCGGAGGTGCGACACTCGTTCCAGTACCTTGAGTCCGAGTTCGTAATCCGCGCTTGGCATTGGTGAGCCCCCACGTGCCTGAGTCGGGGCCATCTCCCCCGGCTTGGCCCGGGCCTGGGCATCGACACTGCTGCCCCCTTGATTCAGGGATCGCTCGGGGGTGCAGAGTCAGGCGCTGCTAGGAACTCAGGGCTTGCTCTCCATCTTCAGCGCCCGACTCTGGATCGGAGACTGCAACCCGGAGTGGCCCAGCCGCGGCCCGGACACCTCCTAGGCCGCCGACGACGCTCGACGAGACGTGCGACGCTCCTCGCGTGGCATGGCACGAGGGTGGGCCGCCCGGGCCCGTGGAGCGATCCTGACAACAACCGTGACAACAACCGGGGCGGACGGCCGCAAACACGCCCGGACGATCCGACCCTCGTCGGCGGGTTTTTTGAGATCAAATCGGACGGTGGCGGACGGCACTGGACACACCCTGCCAGGACTGAAAAACCCGGTGTCGGCGGTTCGATCCCGCCCCTCGGCACCAGTTTTTGATCTCAGCGACACCATCTGACCTAAATCAGTAGGTAAGCCCGCAGAGGATGTGCGCGAGGGGGTGGGCAGGCTGGTGCTGAGGGGCGAGCAGGCGCGGTAGCGGGATTGAGGGCTCCGGAGCGGTCGCCAGCGGCAGGGTTTAGGGGGAAGAGGCGCGCCTGCAGGTGCTTGGAGGCGTGTTGAATCAGCGGTAGCCGCGAGGCCGGTCGCCGGGCGGGCAGCGCAGGGCTACCCGGTGGGAGCCAAGCGCAGTAGATGGTGGTGCAGGGCCCAGAACTCCTCCTTGTGGAACATCCCGGAGGCCAGCCGCAGGCGGAGCCGCCGCCCACCCCGCACCAGCCGGGCTGGCACCGAAAGCAGCCAGCGGCGCAGCAGCTGGGTGTTGTGGGGCTGGCCCCCAGCCGCCAGCTGCTCAGCGCTGAGGACGCCCCCGGCGGCAGCCTCGGCCGCCTGCCGCTCCCGGCAGACGTTGACCGCCGAGAGCATGGCGGTCAGGTTGGTGGCGATCACCGCCGCGGTCTGCCAGGCATAGCTGGCCCGGCGCCTTTGCTTGGGCAGGTGGATCA
>JAKAWF010000385.1 GCA_021817025.1 bacterium | reverse complement strand
GAACCCCGGCTGCAGCACCTCGGGCTCGGGCGGGACCAGCACCAACGCGCCGCCTTCGGCGCAGGTGGCGATCTTCCTCGACAGCCAGATCCTGACCGCACCGGTGGTGGACGGGCCCAGCAGCAACCAGACCCAGATCACCGGCAACTTCAGCTTCAACTCGGCGCAGCAGTTGGTGAACGACATCAACGCGGGCGCGCTGCCGGCCCAGATCGGGGTCCTGCAGTCGACCACGGTGTCCGCGACCCTGGGCCAGCAGTCGGTCTCCCAGAGCGTCAAGGCGGGGGCGCTGGGGCTGGCCCTGGTGATCCTCTTCATGCTGCTCTACTACCGCTTCCCCGGCCTGGTCGCCAGCGTCGCCCTGATCTGCTACGCCCTGATCGTGCTGGCGGTCTACGAGCTGATCCCGGTCGTGATCACCCTGCCGGGGCTGGCCGGCTTCATCCTCAGCGTGGGCATGGCGGTCGACGCCAACGTGCTGATATTCGAAAGAACCAAGGAGGAACTGCGCCAGGGGAGGCCCCTGGAGCTGGCGGTCGAGTACGGCTTCAGGAGGGCCTGGCCGGCGATCCGCGACTCGAACGTCGCGACCATGATCACGTGCACCGTGCTCTTCTTCTTCGGCGCCTCGGACGTGCAGGGGTTCGCGCTCACCCTGTTCATCGGGGTGGCGGTCAGCATGTTCTCCGCGATCGTGATCACCCACTCCCTCCTCCACTACGTGCAGCGCTGGTTCTCGTTCGCGCGCAGCCCCAACCTCTACACCCGGGTCCTGCCGGCGGACCGGCTCGCGGGGCAGTTCCGGAGCGGCCGCCGCTTCGATGTGGTGAGTCACCGCAACTGGTACTTCGCCGCCTCGTTGATCGTGATCGTGCCCGGGATCATCACCATCCTGATGGCGGGGTTCAACCTCGGCATCGACTTCACCGGGGGCGACACCATCACGGCTCAACTCCGCCAGCCAACCACCGCCGCGGCGGTGCAGCAGGTGGTGCGCTCGACCTATCCGGCGGCCCATCCGACGGTGCTGGCGGAGGCCAACCACTACTACGACATTCGCACCCAGCCGATCCCGGCCAGCGAGGTCACCAACATCAACCTGGCGCTGGACCGCCACTTCGGCGTCACCACGAACAAGGCTGGAAACCTGAACCTGAGCGAGAGCACGGTGGGCCCGACCATCGCCAGCAGCCTGGTTGTGAGCTCGGTCTTCCTGGTCATCATCTCGGCCGCTCTGATCTCGGCCTACCTCGGTTTCCGATTCTCCAAGACGGTGATCAGCGCGCGCCGGTTCGCCCTCACCGCAATGGCCGCCCTGCTCCACGACGTCTTCGTGCTGGTGGGCCTGTGGGCGATCCTGGGACACTTCAGCCAGCTGGGGTCCGTCGACACCCTGTTCGTGGCGGCGGTGCTGACCGTGGTGGCGTTCTCGGTCCACGACACCATCGTGGTGTTCGACCGAATCCGGGAGAACCTGCGCATCCAGGGTCCCAGGATGACCTTCGATCAGGTGGCCAACCTCTCCATCGCCCAGACCATGACGCGATCCCTCAACACCTCGCTCACGGTGATATTCGTGCTGCTGACCCTGGTGCTGCTGGGGGGAGCCTCGATTCAGGGCTTCGTGCTGGCGCTGCTGATTGGGATCGCCTCCGGCACCTACTCTTCGATCTTCAACGCGGCCACCCTGCTGACCGCCTGGAGGCAGCTCGACCGGCGCGCCTCGGTGCGTCGAGGAGGGGGGGCGCCGGCAGCCGCGATCGCGGCCACTCGCAACTGATCGCGAGCCGGAGACCTCGGATAGAATCAGTGCTTGGAGGTGGCTTGCCGTTTCCGTTTGGGCGGGGGCTAGGCCGTCGCGGAACGGGCCCGAAGGGCAGGCGAACGGACAATGCCTGAGAGTTCGCCGGACCAGCTGGTGAGGCGCGTGGTCGAACCGGTCCTCACGGAGATGGGCTTCGCGCTGCTCGATGTGAGCTGGCATCCTGGACGTCGCGGGTCGGTCCTGAGGTTGACCGTGGACCGGCCGGGGGGCTTGACCATCGATGACTGTGGGCTGGCGAGCGAGGCGGCGTCGCTGATCTTGGACCGCCACGAGGAGGCGCTGCCTGGCACCTACTCACTGGAGGTGTCATCGCCTGGCGCGGAGCGCGAGCTGATCTCGGACTCCGACTACCTCGCCGCCTTGGGCCGCCGCGTTCGCCTCACTCTGGAGCTGGGTGCCAGCCAGACCGTGCTGGAGGGCCGGCTGATGGCGGTCGGGGAAGCCGACCTTCAACTGGAGATCCGCCGCCACCGGGGCGGGCGGCTGGTCGAGGTGCGCGTCCCGCGGGCGCAGGTGGCGGCCGCGCAAGTGGTGGTGGACGTGTGAACCCGACCTCCGGTTCCTCACCCCACCTGCAGAGTGGCGCGCTCGATCTCGGGCACTCCCTGCGCCAGCTCCAGGAGCGCTCGGGCCTATCCTCCGATGAGTTGCTGGCCGTGGTCACCGACGCGGTCAGCGACGCCTGGGCCGCCATCGAGGGTGGCTCGCCGCCGCTGACGGTTGCGCTCGAAGCGGAGAGCGGCCGCCTGCTGGTGCAGGTGACGCAGCGGGTGGTGGCGGGGGCGGCTGAGAGCAGCTCCCAAGTGGCCCTGGCGGAGGCCCTGGTGGTGGACCAGAAGGCCCAGCCGGGGGACCTTCTGAGCCGGCCCATCGACCTGCCGCCGCCGGTCTTGGGGAGGGCCGCCCAGCTTGCCAAGGTGAGGCTCGGCCGCTGGCTCAAGGAGAACCACCAGCGGCAGCTGGTGGGGGAGGCGGAGGAGCACCGGGGCCAGCTGGTGGACAGCATTGTGGAGCGCTCCGACGGCGGCACCTGGTTCCTGCGGGCAGGCGCTCTGCAGGCGGTGCTGTTACCCGAGGAGCAGATTCCCAGAGAGCGCCTCCAGCGAGGCCAGCATCTCAAGGTTGTCCTCCTGGAGTCACGGCGGGGGGGAGGCGAGGAGTACCTGCAGGTGCGGGCTTCGCGGACCAGCCCCCTGCTGCTGCGCCGGCTCCTGGAGTCGGAGGTCCCGGAGCTGGGGGAAGGCACCCTGGTGCTGCGCTCGGTCACCAGAGAGCCCGGGGAGCGGGCCAAGGTGGCGGTGGAGTCGTTGCGGGGGGAGGTGGATGCCAAGGGTGCCTGCATCGGCCTGCGCGGGGTGCGGATCCGGGCGGTGGTGGCGCTGCTGGCCGGGGAGAAGATCGACGTTCTGGAGTGGTCGGCAGATCCGGCGGTGTACGTCGCCAGGGCCCTGGCTCCGGCGCCGGTGCTGGCGGTGCGCATCGATGAGGAGTCGCGGCGGGCAACCGTCACGGTGGGGCCCGAGGTGCTGTCCTTGGCCATCGGCCGGGAGGGCCAGAACGCGCGGCTGGCGGCGCGTCTGACCGGGTGGCGAATCGACATCCACGCGGCCGGCTCCGAGCTGCCGGCGCGCGCTTGAACGACCCCGCCCGGGGGAGCCGGGCGGCGCCGGTACGGACCTGCCTGGGCTGTCGGCAGAGGCTGCTCCAGAGCAGCCTGGTGCGGCTGCGCGTCGAGGCCGGCACGGTGGTGATCGATCCCCGCGGGTTCCGAGGCCCGGGACGGGGCGCCTACCTGTGTGCCAACATGGAGTGCTGGCAGGCGGCCAGATCG
>JAKAWF010000384.1 GCA_021817025.1 bacterium | reverse complement strand
AGGGGCCTTCCCATCCAGCAGGGTGGCTTTTCCTGCCTACTGGAAGTCCATGGCGGCCTATCTCAACTCGGCAGCGCCTCCGGGCCACCTGCTGGTCCTCCCGCCCGACGACTTCTACCAGATGCCATACACCTGGGGCTACTACGGCAACGACGGATTCATCACCGCACTTCTGCGCCGGGACGTGCTGGACCCCAGCGCCCAGGGGTATCTATCGGTGGCTACTCAACTGACCACCACCGACGCCAACCTCGCGAGCGCACTCCTAAATGGGCAGTGGACTCTCGCGAACCGTCTCATCAACGCACTGGGGACGCCGCTGCTCCTGGTCCGCGGCGACCTGAACGCATCGTTCCCGGGGCGGGCCATCATCTCTCCACGGGTTCTGGGGGCCCGCCTGCTGGCCGACCCCTACATGCGGCTCATTCACCGGAGCGGCCCGCTGGAACTCTTCCATGACACGGTGGCCGGCCCGGTCGCCCCGACGATGACGAGCCGCATAGTCACGGTCAACTCCCCGTCTCCGGATCTTCGCGCTCTTCTTGCCTTGCCTCCCGGCAGCGCCCTGGTCACCGAGCCGATGCAGCCGGGACTGCCAGCCGTGATCCAGGCCCCCAGTTTCAGCCGTTGGACCCTAGGAGGCGGAGCTCTTCAGACCAGACTCCGTGCGCCTTCGGGATGGAGCTACCATCTGCTCTTTCCTGCCGGTGCGGGCTCGGTCAAGACAGTCACCCCAATCTCGGCCGACCTGGTTCGAGGACAAGATCGCCTTCGTCTCCCCCTGGGTCCGCAAGAAGTCGTCGACGGTTCGTTCCAGTCGGGTCCGTGGCAGCGAATCGTGGGTAATTGCGCGGACATCGGCGGCCGGCCGGCCGGGGATGCTCTCAAGGCAACTGTGGTGCCGGGCCCGGCAGGACGGCCGGCATTGAGCCTGCAGGCATCGACGGACAGTGCTTGCGAGGCGACGCCTGTCCAATGGAGTGGGGGTTCTTTCCTGCTCTCGCTGTGGGTCCGTAGTCTCGGGGGAGCGCCTCCCCGGCTCTGTCTCTGGGAGAGTGCACTGCGCCGCTGCTCGGCCCAAACTCCGGCTCTCCCGGCTGCGCGGTCGTGGGTGCACTTCCAAGCGGTGGTCACACCAAACCCCGCGGCTGGGGCCCTCAGCCTGTTCGCCTATGCCGACGTCTTGCAACCAGGCCAAAGGACCACCAACGAGTATGCCGGGGTCGCGGCCTACCGCTTGCCCGCGGCTGGGCGGTCGGTCTTGCTGGCCAGCCCTCGACACCCGGCCACGGCGCCGGACCGACTCCAGATCGCGGACTCGTCGTTCAGCCCCAGTTGGGTGGTCCCTCAGGGCCGGCATGTCCTGGTGGATGGCCTGCGCAACGGGTGGCTCTTACCGGCAAGCCAGACTTCCCCAATCACCCCCCGCTTCACCCCGGCCGCCTGGGATCGTGCCGCCCAATGGGTGTCAGCCGCGGCGGCGGCGATCCTCGTGGCTCTGGCCCTCCTGCTGTTTATTCGGGGCACGCGGCGCGACCTGATGAACGACGAGTCCAGGAAGGGGATCGGGCCGTGACCACTGTCGGGGTGATCATTCCCACGCTAGATTCGGCGAGGACGCAGCGGTCCCGCCTCAAGTCGTTGCGCGCCCAGTCCCACAGCTTTCAGGTCTTGGTGGCCGACAACGACCTAGCCGACTCGACCGCGAGCATTTCGAGCCCGCTTGCTGACCGGGTGATTGTCTCCCGCCCTGAGCGCTTCGCCCAGCGCATATCCGAGGCTAGTGTGCTGACCACTGCCCTAGCTGGCTTCGTCGACTCCGACATGATCCTCGCGCCCCAGGCTGCTGCCGAGGTTGTCTCCGCAGTGGAATCGGGTGCTGACGTGGCAATCGTCCCCGAAGGCACGGTGGGCGCGGGCTACCCGACATGGGTGCGGTCCTTCGAGCGGTCCTTCTGCCTGGGTGACGACGATGTCGAAACGGCTCCTCTCTTCACGAGATCAATGTTTGTGAGACTCGGAGGCTTCGACGAGCAGCTTGACGCCGCCGAGGATTGGGGGCTCGGCATTCGCTCTCGAGAGGTGGCCGGTGTTGCCCGGACGACGGCGATGATCGAGCACCATGAGGGCCGGGTCACCCTTCTCGGAGCCTGTGCTGCAGAGCTGCGGCGAGGGCCTTCAAGGTGAGCCGTGCCGCGGCCCGCGGGACTCCGAGTTGGTGTCCAAACGCGGCCAGGGAGGGAACGCTGTGCGGGCCTCGCGGGCAAAGATGATGACGGCTATCCCCTCTTCGAGCGGCCAGCCGAGACCCGGGAGTGCGCAGGTCGGGTTGATTACCAACTTGTTTGGAATAGGCGATGGCATTTTCGAGGGAGGGGCCGAGCGGCATCTGCTGCACCTGGCCCAGGCAATGCGGGACCGAGGGATCGGGGCCATCGTCTACCAGCCGTCCCCTCGCTCGACGGATTATGTCATCGATGGGGTGCCGGTCTGCGCTCGTCCCGTTGATCGGCGAGGCTTGTGGCGTAGCCTGGCCCGCCGAGCAATTGCCGATGGGGTGACCAACCTACACTTCCAATACTTGGAGCATGTGCCTCTAGGGCTGGGGGCGCCTGGAGGCAGGGCCGTCCCGGTCACCGCCACCCAGCACGGGGTGCATTGGGACATCCCATATGAGCCGCATGGCCGCGACTGGTACAGGGGCCACGAGCTGGCACGGCTTTACCTGCCCGCCTACCGGGCCCAGCAGCTCACCAGGAGCCTCCTGGCCCTCCGCCGGACTCGCGCCGTCGCTGCGATGGACACGTCATTTTTGCGGGTGGTACAGGCGCTGGCCCCCAGCCTGCGCGGCCGGTTGTATCCAACCGCACCGTTCTCCGATCTGGTGCCAGAGGAGGGTACGGTAGAGGCGAGCTTTGAGTCGCTGCTCCCGCAGGTTTCTGAGGCGGTACGCGCCGCTCGGGCGCAAGGCGGCTGCGTCGTCCTGGTGCCCCGCAACCTGTCCTTGGTGCGTGGGGAATCGTGGCTCCCCTTGATCGCCAGTCAGGTGGCGGAACAAATCCCGGCTCTCTTCATTGTCACGGGACAGTTCATGGGTCATCTGGGCCACCAGGTCCGCGCTCAGAGGCTCGCCTTCTCAGACGCAGACGGCGGCGTCGGTGAGAGGCTCAAGATCCTCCACCTCGATGGGGTCCAGCGCCAAGTCATGTCTCGTCTCTACAGCGCGTGTGACGTCGTGCTCGTACCCACCTTCGCTCACGAGGGCGCGTCTCTGGCTGCGGCCGAGGCGATGGCCTTTGGGAAGGCGATTGTCACCAGCAATGTGGGCGGTCTCAATGACACGGTGGATGATCACTGGACCGGGCTGGTGGCGCGCGCAGAGGTGGGCAGTCTTGCAAGAGCCGTCATTCTGCTAGCGCGCGAGCCAGTGCTCCGTGCCCGTCTCGGCAGTCAGGCGCGCGCGAAGGCATCCGCATGCTTCACCATGGCCGCCTGGAGCCGGGCACAGCGGCCCTTCTTCGAGGCAGCCGGCTGGGTCTACGACCATGATGAGTGAGTCAGGCCAGTTGGGACACGAGTCAGTACGGGTGCTCTGCGCACCCGCCACGCGCCGATGGCGGGCGCGCCCGATTTCGGAAGACGGATGGATCCCGGAGCTCCTATTGCT